>JBLNEU010000261.1:0-3378 GCA_050263015.1 Deltaproteobacteria bacterium
CCGCCGAGGCCGATCGTGACCACGGCGAGCACCATCGACGCGACGATGAGCTTGAAGCTCAGGGAGGTATAGAACTTCTTCATCGACGGCCTCTCGCCGGCCCTCCGGCTCTCTTCATGAGGAATGACACAGGCCGCACCCGCCCTTTCTCATGAGCTTGCTTTCGTCGGCAGCGTGCGGCTCGTGGCACGACAGGCAGGCGAGGTTCCCGTCCTTGTCGAGCTTCACGGGAAACTCCCGTTTCGGCGGGACGCCGTACGGGTGCGTGTGCGTCATGCCCTTCCCGTGACATGCGAGGCAGAGGTCGTTTCCCGGGAATTTCAGAAAATTGTCGGCCCGCGACGACGAGTGGGGCTCGTGACAGCCGGAGCACGCGCCGTCGTTGACCGGCTTGTGGACGACCTTCCGGAAAGCGGCGCCTTTGAGACCTTCGTGGCACATCACGCAGAGATCGCCGACGTACCGGCGCAGCTGGTACTTTTCGGACGAGCCGTGCGGGCTGTGGCAGATCGTGCACAGGCCGGCCGACATCGGCCCGTGCAGGTACGTCCTGATCAGGTCCTTGCGCTTCTCCTCGTGGCACTTGAAGCAGAGCTCCTGCCCCTGGGCGACGACTTCGTACCGGTTGGGCTTGCTGCCGAACTGGTGGCAGGGGGCGCAGCCGCCGATGGTGATGGGCCCGTGGACGACCCTCTGCCCCGACAGCTCCTTGTGGCACCCGAGACAGAACTGGGTGGCCGTCGCGAACCCCTGCGCCTCCGCCAGCGGAGGATTGAGGTCGTGGCACTTCTTGCAGGCGGCCTCGTTCTTCTCGGCGTGGAAGTGGTACTCGGGGAACGGGGACTCGATGCCCATTCCCATCTTCGGCTCGCGGAACAGGACGATCCCCTGGTTGACGCGACCCCCGAACCCGTCGGCCACCTGCAGTTCGATGTAGTTGGAGCCGAGCGAGACGGGCGTCCGGATGTAGAACAGGTCCCTCATCGCCGTGACGGTCTGGCGCGAACCGCCGTTGAGCGACAGGAGCACCTTGCTTCCCGGCCGGGTCCTTCCCACGACGTACAGCGAATCCTGGAAGGTCTTCGTGAAGTTGAGCGGGAAGTAGACCTGGAGGGGAAGCTCCTTCATCAGCGTCTCGATCCCCTCCTCGCCGCGGACGACCCTCGCCAGCGCCTCCTCCACGTTTTTCAGGTCTTCCGCCGACGCGCCCACCGAGACGAACCTGACGATCCCCTCCTTGTCGATGATGACGTGCGCAGGGATCGACTGGATGTCGTAGGGGCGCGAGACCGCGAGCTTCTCGTCGACGATCATCGGGTACTTGATGATCGAAGCGTACCCCTTGTAGAAGCGCCGGACCCGGGCCAGGCCGAAGACGTCCAGGTTGACGCCGACGACCTGGAGGTCGGCCGGCTTGAACTTCCGCTGGATGCGGGCGATGTCCTCGAGCGACGCCACGCACGTGGAGCAGTAGATCGACCCGAACTTGAGGAGGATCGTCTTCTTGCCGAGATAATCCCCGAGGTTGGCGATGTCGCCGCCGAGAGTCTCGCCCGAGAAGGGTACCGCTTTCTCGCCGACCGCCACGCCCAGAGCGCTCCCGATCCCGACGAGAAGGAGGACGGCCGCGACCATGACGACGCCGGCGGTCCGCAAGTCAACCCTCATTTCTTGAGGATCTTCCCGATGGCTTTCTCCAGCTCGTCCTCTTTCACGATGCCCGCCTTGGCGAGGGCGACCTTGCCTCCCCTGTCCAGCAGAAAGGTGGTCGGGGTTCCCCCGACGCCGTACGGATCGGCGACCTTGAACATCTCCTTGGAATCGAGCTCGTCGATGAGCACGCGGAAGGAGTACCCCTCCTGCTTGGCGAACCCGACGATGCTGCTCTTGAGCGGCTCGCCGTCCAGCGCGATCGAGATCACCTCCAGCCCCTTGTCCCCGTACTTCTCGTGCATCCTCTGGATCGCCGGCATCTCCGCCCGGCACGGCTCGCAGAAGATGGACCAGAAGATGATGAGGATCGGCTTCTTTCCCTTCGCGGCGGCCAGGTTGAAGAGGTTGCCCGCCGTGTCCTTGATGCTGAAATCGGGGGCGGCCGCGCCCACTTCCAGCATCTTGATCCCCTCGATCATCGGGATTCCGCCCGAGAGCGGCGTCATCGGCTTGTCCTGGGAGAACGCCGCTCCCGGGCCCGCCAGCAGAATCGCGACGCCGAGGATCGGAAAGACGACGGCCCTGCCGAAGATGCGCATCTTATCGTGTCCTCCTGAACCTCTGGATGAGGTTGTTGCCGGTATCCGCGACGACGACGTCCTCGGTGAAACGGTCATTGACGAACAGGCCGCCGGGCTTCCTGAAGGGGACTTTCCCTTCCTTGAGCTCCCCCAGCGGCTCCCCGTCCCTGTCGAAGAGCACGACCCGGTCGTTCGCCGTATCGGCAATATACACTGTATACCGGCGCCGTTCAATGCGGATGCGGGACGGCCCGCAGGCGGCGCCCTCGCCCTTGCGGTGCATCATCCACGTCTTGAGGAGATTGCCGTCGATGTCGAACTTCTGGACGCGGCATTCCGTGGCGTTGAGGACGTAGATCGCCCCGAACCCCTCGTCCGAAAAGGCGAGCGAGACCGGGTTGTCGATCTCCACGCCCCGGCGCCTGGCGAAACGCCCCCACTCGGCGAGGAATTTCCCGGAGGGATCGAATTTCTGGACCCGGTTGTTCCCGGTGTCCGCGACGAAGATGTTCCCCTTCCTGTCGATCGCCACGTCCGACGGCTTGTTGAAATCGCCGGTGCCGGAGCCGAGCCGCCCCAGCGTCAACAGGAGTTTCCCCTCCGGATCGAACTTCTGGACCCGGTGATTCCCCGAGTCGACCACGAGCAGGTTCCCCGACGCGCCGTCGAGCGCGATCGCGGAGGGGACGTCGAAGGAGCCGGGCGAAAACCCGCGCCCCCCCCACTCGCGGACGAAATTCCCCCGCCGGTCGAGAACCTGTATCCTGTTGTTCCCCTGGTCGACGACGTAGATGTTCTCTTCCCGGTCCTCGACGATGTCCACGGGCCTGTCGAAGCTCCCGCGGCCGATCCCGAAGCCGCCGACGGAATAGTCGAGATCGAACGAGACCTCGGCGGACGCGGGAACCGGCAGGACGGCAACCAGCAGAACGCAGAGCGCTACCCGACGCCACGTCGCCCGCATCGCCCCCTCCCCGCCGCGCTTGTCGCGCGTTCCGACCCCCATGTCTTCCTTTGGACGTCCCGAGGCCGCCCCTCATTCACCGCGGCGCCGGGGCCGCCCCGCCGCGTTCAGACCTTCGGCAGAAGCTCTTCCTTCAGGGTGATCTTCGACTTCTTCTTCAGATCCTCGATGTACGTCTCG
>JBLNEU010000262.1:0-3952 GCA_050263015.1 Deltaproteobacteria bacterium
GCCCCTTCCACGGAGACGCTCATCAAGAACGGGGGGGAGTTTCTCCCGGGGGCGCCGCCGGGGGGGCGCAACTTCCACTTCGGTGTCCGGGAGCACGGGATGGGCGCGATCCTCAACGGGATGGCGCGCCACACCGGGGTGATCCCGTATGGCGCGACCTTCCTCATCTTCTCCGATTACATGCGGGCCTCCATCCGGCTGGCCGCGCTCACCGGGATCCGGGTGATCTACGTATTTACCCACGACTCCGTCGGACTTGGAGAGGATGGACCCACCCACCAGCCAGTCGAGCACCTGGCGGCTCTGCGGGCGATGCCGAACCTCCACGTGATCCGGCCCGCGGACGCCAACGAGACCGCAGCGGCCTGGAAGATGGCCCTGGAGCGGACCACGGGCCCCAGCGCGCTCGTCCTGACCCGCCAGAAACTGCCGGTCCTGCCGCCCGAGACCGTTTTCCGGGACGGGAACGTCTACCGGGGCGCCTACATCTATGAAGAAGGTGCAGGAGGAAACCCGAAGGTCATCCTCCTGGCCTCCGGCTCCGAGGTGCACGTGGCCATCGCCGCGAAGCGGATTCTTGAGACCGACGGCATATCCGCGCGCGTGGTCAGCTTCCCGTGCTGGGAGCGGTTCGAGGAGCAGCCGCCATCGTACCGCGAGGCGGTCCTTCTCCCTTCCGTCCGCGCGCGGGTCTCCGTGGAGGCAGGATGCACCTTCGGGTGGGAGCGGTACGTCGGAGAAAAGGGGGCTTCGGTGGGGATCGACCGGTTCGGCGCCTCGGCGCCGGGGGACCGGGTATTGAAGGAGTTGGGGATCACTCCGGAGAACGTGGTTTCGAAGGCGAAAGCGCTCCTGTAGGAATTTTCGCCGTGGGAGGGGAGGATCTATGAAAGGGAAAGGGAATCCGCTGGTGCAGATGGGGGCGATGGGACAGAGCCCATGGCTCGATTATATCCACCGGGGGATGATCGCCTCGGGGGAGCTCGCCCGGCTGGTCTCGGAGGACGGCATCAAGGGCGTCACCTCGAACCCGACGATCTTCGAGAAGGCGATCTCGGAGGGGCATGAATACGACGAGCAGATCCAGGAGCTTGCGGGCAGGGACACGGCTGTCCGGGCGGCGTACACCGAGATCGCGGCGGAAGACATCCGCCGGGCGGCGGACGTGCTGCGCCCCGTCTACGACGCCACCTCCGGCGCCGACGGTTTCGTGTCGCTCGAGGTCGAGCCCGACCTCGCGTACGATACCGCGAAGACCATTTCGAGGGCGGAAGAGCTCTTCCGTACGGTCTCCCGGCCGAACGTGCTGATCAAGATCCCCGCCACCGCGGAAGGGGTGCCGGCGATCGAGAAGTCCATCTCGCTCGGGATCCCGATCAACGTGACGCTCATCTTCTCGGTGAAGCGGTACGAGGAGGTGGCCGAGGCGTACCTCCGGGGGGTGGAGAGCCGGATCGCCTCCGGGGGCGACCCGCGCGCCGTCGCCTCGGTGGCCTCCTTCTTCGTCTCGCGGGTGGACACCGCCGTCGACAAGCTCCTCGAGGAGACGATCCTCCGGTGGCCGGGGTCGCCCAAGGCGGAGACCGCAATCTCCCTGCTCGGGGAGGTCGCGGTCGCCAACGCGCGATTGGCCTACGCGAGGTTCGAGGCGATCTTTTCCACGCCGAGGTGGCGGGAGCTGGCGTCGAAGGGCGCCAGGGTGCAGCGCCCCCTCTGGGCGAGCACCGGGACGAAAAATCCCAAGTATCCGGACGTGAAGTACATCGAGGAGCTGATCGGCCCGTTCACCGTGAACACGATGCCTCCCCAGACGATGGACGCATTCCGGGACCACGGGGTCGTGGCCGATACGCTGTCGGGGAAGGAAGCGGAGGCGCGGGCCGTCCTTTCCGACCTCGGGATGCTCGGCATCGGGCTCGAGGAAGTCTGCGGAAAGCTGACCCGGGACGGAGTGCAGAGCTTCGCCGACTCCTTCCGGAAGCTGATCGCCGCCATCGAGCGGAGGCTGTCGTCGCCAAGCGTCGCCTGACGTAACGCCCGACCCGAAGGGAGAACGCCATGCGGATCGCGATGGTCGGGCAGGAGAACTCCTTCTCGACGCGGATGCTCGCCGCGCTTCGCAACGAGTTCGGGGGGGATGCCGTCCATCCGGCGGCCCCGAAGAAGGGGAAGGAGTAGGCCGATGTCGGTTGCCGTCGGCACTGCCGCGGCGCCGTATCCGCAGGCCCGGACCGAGCTGCCTCCTCCGTGCCTGCTGGTCATCTTCGGCGCATCCGGGGACCTCGCCCGGCGCCTGCTCGTACCCGATCTGTTCGGGCTCTACCTGGATGGGTTCCTGCCGGAGGGCTTCACCGTGCTGGGGGTCGCGCGGTCCGCGTATTCGGAGGACGCCTACCGGGCGCTTTTAAGGGAGGCGGCGCGGGGGCATCATCCCGTGACATTCGATGCCGCGCGGTGGGAATCGTTCGCCGAAAGGCTGTTCTACTATCCCGCGGACCTCGAAAACCCGGAGAGCTACGCGGGCTTGAACGATCGCATCCGGAGCCTGTGCGCCCGCCGCGGGATCCCGGGCAACATCGTCTTCTACGCGGCCGTCGCCCCGAGGTATTACGCTTCCCTGGTCGGTAGAATCGGAGAGGCGGACCTTGCGGCCCCCTCTGCGGACCTCCCCGGCTACCGCCGGGTGATCGTCGAAAAACCGTTCGGACGCGACCTCGCGACTGCCCGCGTGCTCAACCGCGAGATCCTTTCGGTGTTCCGGGACGAGCAGGTCTACCGGATCGACCACTTCCTCGGAAAGGAGACCGTCCAGAACGCCTTCGTCTTCCGATTCGGCAACGGGATCTTCGAGCCGGTCTGGAACCGCAATTACATCGACAACATCCAGATCACCGTGGCCGAGTCGCTCGGAGTGGAGGGCAGGGGCGACTTCTACGAGGAGGCGGGCGCGGTCCGCGACATGATCCAGAACCATCTCCTCCAGCTCCTGGCGCTCGTGGCGATGGAGCCGCCGAACTCTCTCGACGGCGGAGACATGCGGGGGGAGAAACTGAAGGTGCTGAAGTCGATCGCGCGGACGACGCCGGAACGCGCCGGCAAATCGTGCGTTCGAGGGCAATACACGGAGGGGGAGATCGGCGGGAAGAAGGTCCCCGCTTACCGCTCCGAGAAGAACGTCGCTCCCAGGTCCTTCACGGAGACGTACGCGGCGATGCGATTCTCGATCGACAACTGGCGGTGGGCGGGCGTTCCTTTTTACATCCGCACGGGGAAGCGGATGACGAAAAAAGTTTCCGAGATCGCGATCCAGTTCCACCCCGCGCCCTCGCTGCTCTTCAAGGACACGGCGTGCGGCCAGATGGAATCGAACCTCCTCGTCATCAACATCCAGCCCGAGGAGGGAATCTCCCTGCGGTTCGGCGCGAAGGAGCCCGGTCCCGCGGTGTGCGTGCGCCCGGTCGAATTCCATTTCACGTACCGGGAGGCGTTCGGGGCGCGGAGCACGCCGGCCTACGGGCGGCTGCTGCTCGACGTGATGCACGGCGACCCGACGCTTTTTCCGCGCGAGGAGGATGTCGAGGCCACGTGGGAGCTGCTCGACCCGTTCCTCCGGCGTTGGCAGGAGGACCCCTCCCGGGACCTGGTTTTCTACCCGGCGGGGAGCTGGGGGCCGCCCGAGGCGGACGCGCTCCTGGAAGAAGGGAGGGACCGGTGGCGGTGCCCGTAGGCGGAAAAGAGAATCCCTACGCGGATCGGCTTTTCGTTTTGCCCTCCGCGGAGGAACTTGCGCGCGCGGCGGCCGGGCGGCTCTGGGGGATCGTCCGCGAACGGGCGGCGGTGCTTGCCCGTGGCGGAAAGGCGGATTCCGACATCGACGTGCCGCTGTCCGCCGGGGAGACTCCGCGGCGGACCTACGACGTCCTTTCCGCCGAACCGTACCGTGCGAGATTTC
>JBLNEU010000263.1:0-2994 GCA_050263015.1 Deltaproteobacteria bacterium
TCGCACCAGGGGAGTTCGGCGGCCGCAACCCGCCGGCTGATCGCCGAGAACGGCGGCTGGAGGGAGTCGACGTGCCGCACCGCCTCGCACCGATCGAGGAGGGCGACGTCGAAGTTCGAGACGCCTGCCCAGCGCACCTTCCCTTCCTCGACGAGCGCGGCCATCTCCCCCCATGACTCCTCCACCGGCGTGCCCGTGTCGTCGGGCCAGTGGAACTGGTACAGGTCGATCCGGTCCACCCCGAGGCGGCGCAGCGACGCCTCGCACTCGCGGCGGATCGATGCGGGGCGGAGGTCCCGGCGGATCTCCCCCATCCGGTTCGTCTCGTCCCAGGCGAGGCCGCACTTGGTGAAGACGTACGGACGGTCGCCGGCCGGAAGTTCCCTGAGGAACCTCCCGACGATCTGCTCGGAGTGGCCGAGCCCGTAGACCGCCGCCGTGTCGATCCAGTCGATCCCGAGCGCCACGGCCCGGCGCATCGTCGCCAGGGACGCCGCGTCGTCCTGCGGTCCCCACCCGAACGCCCAGCCGCCGCCCCCGATCGCCCACGCGCCGAGCCCGACCCGCGTGATCGTCGGGCCGTCCTTGCCGAGTTTCGCCGTCGGGAGAGATGCCACAGCCGCCGACCTCCTTTCCGCCTGTCGAGATTAACACGTAAGACGACCGCGACGGACCGGGAATTCCCGGCAACGGCGGCTTTTCGGGGCGCGACGACATCGGGCCTGCCGGAATCTAACAGGCACGAACATCGCGAAGCGATGACAGGAGGCATGCGATGAAGTCGCCGGTCGTGATCTGCGGTGCTACCGGGAATGTCGGGTCGAAGATCGCCGAGACGCTGCTCGCCGCGGGCGAGTCGGTCCGGGTCGTGGGAAGGGAACGGGTGCGTCTCGGGCCGTTGGCGGCAAAGGGAGCGGAACCATACCCCGGCGACATCGCCGACGGGGCGTTCCTCGGGAAGGCGTTCGCCGGGGCGCGCGCCGCGTTCGTCCTGATCCCGCCGAAATACGACGCGGAGGATGTCGGGCAATATCAGCGCCACGTGGCGGAAACTGTCGTGTCGGCCCTCTCCGCGGCCCGGGTTCCGCGGATCGTGACGTTGAGCAGCATCGGGGCGCACCTTTCCGGGGGAACCGGTCCGATCCTGGGTCTGCACACGCTCGAAGCGATGGTCGATGCCGGGCTCGCCGACGCCGGCGTGATCCACCTGCGGCCGGGCTATTTCATGGAGAACCACCTCTGGAGCATCCCCGCGATCCGGGAGCACGGGGTCAACGGGAGCGCGATCCGGCACGACGTGCCGATCCCGATGGTTGCGACGAAGGACATCGCGACCGCGGCGGCGCGACTGATCGACTTCGGGACGTTCGAGGGCCATTCCGTCCGGTATCTCCTCGGCCCGCGCGACGTGACGCCGGCGGAAGCCACGCGAATCCTCGGCGAGGCCATCGGCGATCCGGGCCTGAAATACGTCCAGTTCCCCGAAGACGCGGCGCGCAAGGCGATGGCCGCGGTGGGGATGTCGGAAAGCACGGTCGACGCGATGCTGGAGATGCAGCGCGGGTTCAACGCCGGGCGAATCCGTCCCACGCGCGAACGGGACGCCGACAGCGCGACGCCGACGACACTGGAGGAATTCGCGACGACCGTCTTCGCCCGCGCGTACAGGGCCGCCGCGTAGATCCGGTCCCCGGAGGGCGATAGCGACCCGATCCGCCCCGCCTTCGCGGGACTTCGTCGCGCGTGATACTCGGGACTCCGCGTTCCCCGTCCGCCGGGATTGTCCTATAATTCAGACCGGTCGGACCGGACGAATCGACGGGCCGGACGAAGGGGGAACGACCGCCTGTCTTCGTGGCGCAGATTGCGCGCGGCAGTTCTTGTCGGGGCCCTCGTCGTCGCGGCGGCCTGGGCCGGGGGCGTGTACCGCATCCGTGCCGCACGCGTGAAGTGGGACCGCCCCGTGGAGGTGGCCGTCGTGCTCCTGTCCGCAACGGAGATCGACGCCCTCCGGTTCGCGAGGATGGAAGATGGCCTCTCGGAGCTCGGGGACCGGCTCTCCGCCGAATTCGCGCGGTATCGGGGCGGCAGCGGAACCCCTTTCTCCTTCCGGCTCGTCGGACCGGTGCCCTTCGACGGCGCCCTCTCCTTGACGCCCGAATCCCCGGGCGCGATCGACCGCGCGATGCACGCCTACCGGTTGTGGCGGACGCTGCGGGGCGTCCACGCCGCCGCCCGGTTCGACCCTGAGCCGTACGACGCCCGCATCTACCTCCTCCTCGAGCCGGCGACCGTGCCGGAAGGCACCAGGACGTTCGCGGAAGGGTCGGGCGCCGCGGGAGGCGAGGTGGGCCTGGTCCGCGCCGCCGCCAGCTCCGACGACGCCGTGCTGGCGCTGACCGCCGTGGCGCACGAGCTCCTCCATTGCCTCGGCGCCACCGACAAGTACGATTCCGCGGGGCACGCGCTCGCGCCGGACGGACTCGCCGAGCCCGACCTTTCACCGCAATACCCGCAGCGTTACGCGGAGTGGATGGTGGGCGAGGTCCCGACCGGGCCGGGCCAGGGCCGGATCCCTTCTTCGCTCGCCGAGATCCGAGTCGGGCCGGCCACGGCCCGGGAGATCGGCTGGACGCCGCCGCCCGGACCGTGAAATTTCTCCGCAGGAGCGTCCCGGATATGATATCGGTAGAGGATACAGTACACAGGCCCACTCGATACGGGAGGCGAACCATGATCGAAGCGTACCTCAAGGACGAACAGGAGCGCGCCGCGCAGGGAATCCCCCCGCTGCCGCTCAATCCGCAGCAGACCTCCGACCTGTGCCGGTTGCTGCAGAAGCCCCCGAAAGGAAAGGAAACTTTTCTCCTGACCCTTCTTACGGAGCGCGTCTCCCCGGGTGTCGATCCGGCCGCCAAGGTGAAGGCCGATTTCCTGGCGGGCATCGTCTCCGGCAAGGCCAGGTCGCCGCTCGTCTCCCCGAAGGACGCCGTC
>JBLNEU010000264.1:0-3031 GCA_050263015.1 Deltaproteobacteria bacterium
GCAGGACGTCCGGTTCCAGCTCGGGAAGCGGCTCCTCCTCTTCCCGCTTGAGCATCTCGGTCAGCCCTTCGTAGTCGACGCGGTTCGCCCAGATCCGGGAGATGTGCTCGCGCAGGAAGGCGCGCTCGAGCCCCCCCTCGTCCTGGATCTTCTGGAGGTCGCGGCCGAGGATGGACAGGAACGAATAGATCTCCCTGGGCTTCTGCCCGGGCAGGAAGATGATCTTGGCCGCGCGCCGCAGGTAGAGCTCGCGGTTGAGGTCGGCGACCGTCTTGCTCGATGCGGAGAGCGGAGCGTCCCGGTAGAGGAGGGCGGATCTGGTCACCCCGATCTCCATGCCGGCCTCGGGGAGGGGGATCTCGTCGAGGGCCGAGACGATCTTCGCGATTGCCTGGTTCAGGGCGGGGTGTCCCTGGGGATAGAAGCTCACGCTCTTCATCCCCTTGGCGAGCTCGGTGATGGCCAGGGAGATCTTCTGAATCAGCGCGTCCTGGGAAGGGTCCGGGGTCCGCTCCATGCCGTCCGGCTGATCAAGTGTTTTATTTATTTGAAAATTCAAACGATTATAATCTAATTGTGGCCATGTGGCATGTCAATCGTTTTCGGGCCGCGACGGCCTGGAGGCTCGTCGCGTCGGGGCTCGGCGTGGGATACGCTCCCCTTGCCCCCGGCACGCTCGGGTCGCTTCTCGCCCTTCCCCTCTGGTACTGGGGCGGGGGGGGAGGCCCGGCCCATTTCGGGTTGCTGGCGGCCGTTTTCGCCCTCGCCCTCCCGGCTGCGCGCGCGGAGATGCGTGCGACGGGGAAAAAGGACCCCCCGTCCGTGGTCATCGACGAAGTGGCGGGAATGCTCCTGGCGGCGACCGGCATCCCGTGGGGGTGGAAGCAGCTCCTCGTCGTGTTCCTCCTGTTCCGGTTCTTCGACATCGCAAAATGGGGCCCCATGGCCTGGCTCAACGCGCGGGAGGGCGCCGTCTACGTCGTGGCCGACGACATCGCGGCGGGGCTCTTCGCCAACCTCGCCTGCAGGGGGATCTTTTGGCTGGCGGCGTGACCCGGGAGCTCGCCGCCCGGCTCGGCGCCGCGCTTTTGTCCCCGGCGCGCACGCTGGCGGCGGCCGAATCGTGCACGGGGGGGGCTTTCAGCGCCGCCGTCACGGACGTGCCGGGCGCTTCCGCCTGGTTCCTGGGAGGCGTCGTCGCCTATTCGAACGCCTCGAAGGTGCGGGACCTCGGCGTTCCGCAGACTCTCATCGACGCCGCCGGGGCCGTGAGCGAGGACGTGGCGGTCGCAATGGCCGAGGGCGCGAAGCGAAGGTTCGGGGCCGACATCGGGGTGGGAATCACGGGGATCGCCGGCCCGGGGGGGGCAACTCCCGGCAAGCCGGTCGGGACCGTGTGCGTGGCGGTGGCGGCGGGGGAGGTTCGTTTGTCGAACCGTTTCTGTCTTCCGGGCGACCGCCTTGCCGTCCGGGCGGATACCGTTGTACGAGCCCTGGAGGCCGTCCTGGCCGTGGCGGAAAGCGGGCGGAGGCGCGGGCGATGAGGGCATTCGTGGGGATCGGGCTCCCGGAGGCGTGCCGGTCGGCGATCGCGCGGTCGCTCGGCCCTTTCCGGGCGGAGCCGGGACGCGTCGCCTGGGTCCGGGACCGGAACCTTCACCTGACGCTGAAATTCCTCGGGGAAATCCGGGCCGACCAGGCGGACGAGCTCGAAACGCTCCTGTCGCGCGCGGCGGAGAGCGTTCCGCCGTTCGACCTGGACGTGGCCGGGGCGGGCGCCTTCCCGACCCCGCGCGCGCCGCGCGTGCTGTGGGTCGGAATTCGGGAACCGCTTGAATTGGTCGGGAAGTTGCAACAGAATATTGAGACCGCGCTTTCCCGTTCGGGTTTTCCGCGCGAGGACAGGCCGTTCCATCCCCATGTGACGGCCGGGCGCGTCAAGGGGGCCCTCCCTTCCGGCTGGGGGGATCGTTTCGTCGGGGCGCTTTCGGGAATCCGGTTCGGCACCGTGCGAGCGGCATCGTTCCAGCTGTACGAGAGCCGGCTCTCGCCGGCGGGCGCGACGTACACCGTCTTGCGGGAGATCCCGCTCGGGGCAGGGCCGTCGAGAACCGCATGAGAGAGGAGAGAACGAAGATGAGCCAGGATGCAAGCCGCCGCAAGGCGCTCGACATGGCGCTTTCGGCCATAGAGAAGAATTACGGGAAGGGCGCCATCATGCGCCTCGGCAGCGACGTCCCGGCGAAGGACATCCCCGTCATCTCCACGGGGTCGCTGTCGCTGGACGTGGCGCTGGGGATCGGCGGCATCCCCCGGGGCCGGGTGACCGAGATCTTCGGCCCGGAATCGTCCGGGAAGACCACCCTGGCGCTCCACATCATCGCGGAGGCCCAGAAGACGGGGGGGATCGCCGGCTTCGTCGACGCGGAGCACGCCCTCGACCTGTCGTATGCGCGCAAGCTCGGGATCTCCACCGAGGACCTGCTCATCTCCCAGCCCGACACGGGGGAGCAGGCGCTGGAGATCGCGGAGATGCTGGTCCGCAGCGGCGCACTGGACGTCCTGGTGGTCGACTCCGTCGCGGCCCTGGTCCCCAAGGCGGAGATCGAGGGGGAGATGGGCGATGCCCACATGGGACTCCAGGCGCGGCTGATGTCCCAGGCCCTGCGCAAGCTCACCGGCACGATCAGCAAGTCCCAGACGTCCGTCATCTTCATCAACCAGATCCGCCAGAAGATCGGCGTCCTGTTCGGCAACCCGGAGACCACCACGGGGGGTAACGCCCTGAAGTTCTACGCCTCCGTGCGGCTGGACATCCGGCGGGTCGCCCAGATCAAGAAAGACGACGACGTCATCGGGGGTCGGACGCGGGTCAAGGTGGTCAAGAACAAGCTCGCCCCCCCGTTCCGCGAGGCGGAGTTCGACATCCTGTACGGGGAGGGGATCTCCCGGGAGGGGGACATCCTGGATCTGGGCGCGGAACTCGGCGTCGTGGAGAAGAGCGGCGCGTGGTACTCTGTCGACGGGGAGC
>JBLNEU010000265.1:0-2965 GCA_050263015.1 Deltaproteobacteria bacterium
GATCCAGAAGTACGGGCAACTCCTCGACGCCCTGTACGAGAAGGACTGAAGGGGCCCGTTGCCCACCTCCGTATACGAGATCAACCGGATGGCCGAGGGCGAGCGGGAGCGGCTCCTGTCCGTCCTCGTCCCGCGCCGGTTCCTGGATCTGTTCGCCATCGCCCCCGAAACGTTCCTGGACCCCGCCGGGAAGCGGTGCGTCAAGTTCGTGTGCCCCGACAACATGCCGTTTTTCCAGATCGATCTGCGGCGGGATCCCGACGACCGGGACGCGGCCTACTTCCTCGACGTCTCCAACTCGCCGTTCGGGCAGATGGAGATCTCCTTCGTCATCGTCAACGACCCGGGCGGCGAACGATACGATATCGACGTCGACGAGTTCGGGCAGGACACCTACTTCGGGACGGCGCGCCGCAACATCCCCGAGGAGATCCGGGCGATGGAGGCGGGGCTCGCGCCGGGGCAGGTGCGGCGGGGCTTGCGGGCGATGCCGGACCTCGTCGCCCGCTGGGAGGAGTTCTTCGGGCGCATCGGGCACCGGTTCTATTTCCTGGAGGCCCTGACGTACAACAGCGCGATCCTCTACGAGCGCCATGGCTTCCAGTACGTCGTCGGAAAGGAGCGGATGGAGTCCATCGACCGCGAGTTCAGGCCGGGCGGCGTCCTGCACGCCCGGCTCGACGGCAGCACGCCGTTCCGGATGCCCGGGCAGGAGAAGACGGTGCGCGGACGGAGCTGGGCGATCCACGACGGCGTCCTCGACGTCCCGTGGGAGAGCCCGAAGATGTACAAGACGATCGGGGTCCACGCGGGGGCGCGCACGTTCACCGGGGAGGGATATTGAAGCCGGGCGCGGCGGTCTGCGCCGCAGCCGCGCTCTTCCTGGCGGTCCCCTCGCCGGCGGGGGCCCGGGAGGAAGAGAAGCCGAGGATCTTCCTCGAGAAGAGGGTCTTCGCGGAGGACCGGTCGGGCAAGAAGAGCTTCTACGAGGTCCACGCCGTCGAGGAGGGGGAGAGTCTCTGGAAGATTCTCCGCCGCCGCGGGGCGCTTGCGCCGGAGGATTACGCGGCGCTGCTCAAGGAGTTCCGCCGCGTCAACCCGGACGTGCCGGATCCCGGCCGGCTCATGCCGGGCCAGAGGATCCTCGTTCCCTCCGCTCCTTCAAGGCTCGCCGACCCGCGGATCGCGGGGGGAAAGGCGGTTCCCCGCCGCGTCGAGACGGGGGACTCCCTGACGGCGATTCTCGCCGGGCGGGGGGTGTCGCGCGCGGAGATGCCGGACTACCTCGAGGCCGTGAAGGAGCTCAACGAATCGGTCCGGGACGTGGATCTCATCTACGCCGGCAGGACGCTCCTCATACCCACAGAGGAGTTCTTTGCCGCTACGGCCCTGACGAAAGACGTCCCGGGGTCCCTGGCGTCGGCGGAGCTGCCGGCCGCCAAGCCGGAAGCGCAGATCGTGCCGCCGAAGGGTCCGGAACTTCCCGCCGGAGGGGTGATCGGGACGCGCAGGGCCGGGGACGCCGCGGCGGCGGGGGCGTCGGCGCCACCGGCCGAAGGGCAGCCGCCCCGGCCCAGGCCGCCGTACCGCGGTCTCCTGTCGGACCTGCTCCGGGCAATCGGGGAGAAGTGGCTCGACCGGGGCGTGCTCTATCTCCCGGCTCCCTCGGGAGGCGAGGTCGTCCTGTCGCTCGAGGAGTACCCGGTGGCGCGTTTTTCGACGGGAGTCCAGGAGCTCATCGATTTCGGGGGTTCCCTGCCCCCGGACGTGCGCGCCCTCGTCGAGGAGACCTGGCGCGATCACAGGGTCGTCTCGATGGGAGACGCGGACGGCCCCGCGGAGATGATCGACAGGGTCCTGCGGGCGTCCGGCTACCACTCGGTGAAGGACGGGCTCGCCCGGCCCCTCGTGATCGGCGAGGAGGTCGCGGTCGCCATTCCGGCCCGGTGGGTCGTCCTGCGGACGGAGAACAGCCTGCTCGCCGGCGAAGTCATCCTCGTCAAGGAGGTCCCCGAACAGCCGGGGTACTCGCTGTCGTCGGCGCTGCGGTACGCCGACCGGGTGGGGATCCGGGTTCTCCCGTATGCCGTCGACCCGTCGGCGCGGGAAGGGTTCGTGGTCGCCGTCGAGGAGGGGAGCGGGGACGCGGGGAGAACGTCGCGACCCGTGCTCCCGAAGGGCGGCCTGGAGGCGGTCGATTTCTCCCTTGCGTTTCTCGGCATCCCGCCGATCGGGGAAGAGCGTCTCACCGTCGGGGGAAAGGACGGCGCCTTCCGGCTGACCATCGAGCCCGAGAGGGTGTTCGCCGCGGGCGGGAAACGGTACGTCGTCGACACCGGGAGGATGTCCCCCGCCGTCCGGACGATCGTCCGGGACTCGGGGCACGAGATATTCCCGGTGGGCGCGGACGAGCCGGGACCGTCGGTCTTCCGCCGGGTCCTCGACGCGGCGGGGCTTTCCGCCGAGGACAGGCGGGACTTCCTCGTCGCCGGCGGCGGGAAGGAGGGGTTCGAGGTTCGCGCGACGGGGCTGTTCGTGACGTCCGCGTCGTGGCTCGAGAGCCGGAGCCTGAGGGCCGCGGTCGTCGTGCGCGGCAAGGTCCACCCGGCGACCCGGGAGCTGATGAGGGATTTCGGGGTGGAAATCGTGGGGTGGTCGTCGTAGAATTTCCCTTGGGAAGTGTCTGAACGGCGCCGGGGGGCAGCGAGCATGGCAGAATCCGGATTCGGGGGCCCCGACCGCCGACCGTCCGAAAAAATCTCGCTTTTCGGCCTCGTGAGTTTCCGGCCCCGGGTGGCGGTCGTCCTCGTTCTTCTGACGGTGACCGTCGCGGCCGTCGCGATGAGGATCGCGCGGGATTCCGGTCTGCGCAAGGTCGATCTCATGGCCCGCGACGCCTTGAGGATCTTCGCCGTCGCCCGGAGCGAGGGGACGTCCGGCCCGTCTCTCTCGCCCGAGGCCGTCG
>JBLNEU010000266.1:0-3510 GCA_050263015.1 Deltaproteobacteria bacterium
CGTAGGTCGAAAAAAGCTCGCCGCCCCACTGTTCCTCGAGAAGGCGCCCGAGCGTGTTCGAGCGGAGGTCCCGGTCCCGGATGGCGTCCCCGATGAGAAGCGCGCGCCTCGGGGCGAACGAGCCCAGGTCGTCGCCGTCGTTTCGGGCCTGCCGCGCCAGCGCGAGAAGCAGCGAGGGAACGGCCACGACGCCCGCCGGGCAAAGCTGCCGCATCAGGTCGAGGTGCCGTCTCGCCGGCTGCGCCCCGACGCGCACCGCGGCGGCGCCGATCTTCCGCAGCCCGAGGTGGTACGCCATCCCGGCCACGAAGAGGTTGTCCAGCGTGACGGCGACGTGGAACAGGTCGCCGGGCCGGGCGCCCATCCAGGAGAAGCCGCGCCGCTCGTTCTCGGCGAGCCGCTCGATGTCCCCGTCCGCCATCGGGACGTAGACGGGCGTCCCGGTCGTCCCCGTCGTGGCGACGACCTCCCGGATGCGTTCCGGGGCGGCGGCCCAGAAGTCCCTGTTCCTCGCCTGGATGTCCCGCTTCGTGGTGAGCGGGAGGCCGGCCAGCTCCGCGACCGACCCGGGGCGGACGGCCTTCGCCGCGCGCTCCCTGTAGTACGGGGACGTCCGCACGGCCCGATCCACCGCCTCGACGAGCAGCTCCGACTGGATCCGGGCGATCTCCTTTTCCGGGAGATCGTAGATCCCGGGCAGAAACTCCGTCACCTCCGGCCTCCCGTGACGACGGCGGCCGCGGCCCCGCCGAGGCAATCCGCGCCGACGACGAGGACCGGACCGGGCGGCGACACGACGGCCCCGCCTGCCGCCTCGGCGACGGCGAACGGAAACGACGCGGAATGGAGGCGGGCCGAGGGCGACACGACGGCGCGGACGGAAAGGCCCGCCCCGCGCAGCCGTTCGATCGCCTCGCCGGGGTCGGGCGCCCCGGCGATCAGGATCGAGCCGATCCCTTCCGGCGCCAGCCCCGCGTCATCGAGGGCCGCGGCCGCCGCCGCCGCGATCTCCCCGTCCCCGAATGCCTCCCCGTAGCCGGCCACCTCGGGCGCTCCGGCATCGTTGCCGCCGCCGGGCACCAGCACGAGCAGGCAGGCCGCGCACCGCGGCGGCCCGCCGTCGGGCCGGCCAAGCCGCGCGAGAGCGTCGAGCAGGACCGCCTCCACCCACGTCGCGCCGCCCGCGAGCATTCCGGCGTGACGCCGTTCCCGGATCGACTGAACGGCGATCCCGATCGCCTGGGCGCCCGAGAGAGTCCCCCCGCAGACCGTGTGACTCTCCCCGCGCAGGCCCAGCGCGATGGAGAGCTGGGCGGCGATCGTATTGGGCGCGGTGAGCGGAAACCAGACGGGGCTCGCGCCCAGAGGACCCTCGCTCGACACCGCCGCGGAATGCCGCGCCTTGATCCCGTCGATCCCCTCGTCCAGGCCGAGCGCCAGGCCGACCGCGTCGCGGTCAACGGGCACGGAAACGCCGGACGCCGCGAGGGCG
The DNA here is from genome assembly GCA_050263015.1 of Deltaproteobacteria bacterium. GTDB lineage: Bacteria > Desulfobacterota > Deferrimicrobia > Deferrimicrobiales > Deferrimicrobiaceae > JBLMWX01. Next base: position 1,493 of record JBLNEU010000266.1, read on the forward strand.
TCCCAGGCGGCGAGAAAGGCCGCCTCCTCGGGGGGGCAGAAAAGTCGAACCCGGGCGCCCCCGCGCGCCAACTCCGCCAAGGGGGACGAGAGACGCGCCTCGAAGGGCGACCGGGCGCCGGGTCCGGCGTCCCCCTCGCACGACGCGGTGCCCACCGCCCGGATGCGCACGGGAACCGTCATGAGCCGCCCCTTCGGAGGAGAAGCACGGCGTTCTGGCCCCCGAACCCCGCGGAGAGCGAGAGGGCGGTGCGCACGTTCGCCTCCCTTGCGCGGTTGGGCACGTAATCGAGGTCGCAGTCGGGATCGGGCTCCTCGAAATTTGCCGTCGGGGGAATGACGCCGCGGCGGAGCGACAGGAGGCACACAGCCGCCTCCATCGCCCCCGCGGCCCCGAAGGCGTGCCCCAGGACGCCCTTGATCGAGCTGATCGGCACCGCCCGGGCCCTCTCGCCCAGGGCGGTCTTGAGGGCCTTCGTCTCCATCCAGTCGTTGTAAGGCGTGCCGGTCCCGTGCGCGTTGACGTAGTCGATCTCTCCGGGCCGGCATCCCCCGTCGCGCAGCGCCGCCTCGACGGCGGCCGCAAGCCCCCGTCCCTCGCGATCGGGGGCCGTCAGGTGGACCCCGTCGGCCCGCGAGGCGTAACCCGCCACGCGACCCATCACGTCCGCGCCCCGGCGGCAGGCTAGCGTCTCGCGCTCGAGGACCAGAAACGCCGCGCCCTCTCCCAGGGCGAGCCCGGCCCGGTTCCGGGAGAACGGGCGGACCTTGTCGGGCGAAAGCGCCTTGAGTGCGCAGAAGCCCGAGAAGGAGAATTCGCAGAACACGTCCACGCCGCCCGCCACGACCCGGTCCGCGGCCCCGGACGCGATCCTGCGGCAGGCGATCCCGATCGCGTCGGTCCCGGACGCGCACGCCGTGGACACCGTGAGGACCGGCCCCCGCGCCGCGGCGTCCCGGGCCAGCGAGGCCGCGATCGCCCGCAAGGGATATCGCGCGAGTGCCCCCGACCGCCCTTTGCCCGCGACGTCCTCCTTCAGGTAACGCTCGCCCGAGAGGATCCCGCCGAGGACGGTGCCGACGACGACGCCCGTCCGCCGCGGGTCCTCCTCCCCGCCCCCGAGACGGGCGTTGGCCAGCGCGCCCCGAAAGGCCCTGCGGGCCATCCCGAAGACCGGATCGCCGCCGGACGGGCCGCCACCGAACGCCCCGCGGTCGATCTCCGCCGCCACGCGCACGGGGTAGGCGGACGCGTCGAAGGAGCGGATCGGCCCGACGGCCGACTCTCCCGCGCACAGGGCGGACCAGAAGCGCCCGATGTCCCCGTCCGGGTTCGCGGGCGAGACGACGCCCATCCCCGTGACGACGATCCCGTCACGCATCGGCGCCCGCCTTCCTCAAGACCCAGAGGGACGATTCGAGCAGGCTCATGGAGCCGAGCACGCTCCGTTCCCCCGCGAATCCCAGCTCCGAGAAGAGCCGGATGTTCTCCTCGGCCGAAGGGAACCCCTCCCACCCCTCGCAGACGCTCTCGGCGAAGTCGTGGACCAGGGCCGAGACGCGGATCCGGAACGACGGGACGTGTCGCCGATCCGCGTCGGGCCGGCAACGGGTCAGGATGCCCAGCGTCGCGCCCGGGGCGAGGATCCGCGCGATCTCCCGGTAGACGGCCCCGCGCTGCGCGGCCGGGATGTACGGGTCGCCGCAACTGAAGAAGACGGCGTCGAAGGTTCCGTCCCCGAACGGGAGAGGGTGCCCGAACCCCTTCCACCGGTCGGGTCCCACCCACGTCACGACGGGGCCCGCCGGCCCCGGCGATCCGCCGCCCGCGAGCCCGACCCGTTCCCGGGCCCGCGCGGAAAAGGCGTCCGTGAAATCGAGGGCGGTCATGCGCACGAGGGGAAAGCGCCCGGCGACCGCCTCGAGGCCCCACCCCGGCCCGTGGCAAAGGTCGAGAAGGCGGAAGGAGGGGGCGTTCCTGATCCTCATGAAGGCGAGGAGCAGCGAGCGGCAGATGCG
>JBLNEU010000267.1:0-6751 GCA_050263015.1 Deltaproteobacteria bacterium
TCCCTTCGGCGCCCGTCCCTATTGGGCGGGAGGGGCCTGTTCGGCTGCGGGGGGAACGGGCGCGGCGGGGCCGCCCTCGGGCGCGGCCGTCGCCCCGGGGGCCGCGGGGGCCGCCGCGGCCGGCTTGAGCTCCACGTCGACGCGCGAGGTGAGATGGCGCAGGATGCCGTCGAAGATCTTGATGTTGCGCTCCACCTCCTCGACGACGCCGCGGTTCCCCGAGTACACGAGGAACGTGTAGTACGCGTTGGGCTTCTTGGCGATGTGGTAGGCCAGCTTCCGGATCCCCCAGTCGTCCTGCTTGACGACCTCCCCCTTGAACGAGGAGATCACGCCCGCGAGTTTCGCGATGAATTCCTTGCGCCGCTCTTCGGGGAGTTCCGGTTCGAACAGGATTGCGGTCTCGTACTTCTGCATCGTCTTCGTTCGCCTCCTTCCGGCTGATCGAGCCCCCGGTCAGGTCGCCGGGAGCAAGGAGTTATGTGTCCCTTCCGCCCGGATTGCCGGAAGGGGATGGTACGCGACTGGCATTGCAACGCGTCATGGCCTTGTCGAAGCCGTCCCGGACGACGTCGAGGACGGCCTGCGCGGCGGAGGCCACGCCGGAATCGAACGGGGCGCGGGATTCATCCGGCACCGGGGACAGGACGAAGTCGGCCGGGTCCACGCCTTCCGGGGGACGGCCGATCCCGATCCTGGCGCGCAGAAAATCGCGCGTCCCGAGGTTCTCCTGCAGGGACCGGAGCCCGTTGTGCCCGGCGGTCCCCCCGCCCCTTTTCAGCCGGACGAGGCCCGTCGCGATGTCGAGGTCGTCGTGGACGACGATCAGGTCCCCGGGCGAACCGGCGAACCGCCTGTAGACGGGGGCGACGGCGGCGCCGCTCAGGTTCATGAACGTCTTCGGCTTCCCGAGGAGGACGGCGACCCCGAACGCGTCGCCGACGCCCCAGTCGAGCTCCCCGTCGGCCGCGAGCCGGATGCCCAGCGTCCGGGCCAGAAGGTCCACCGCCGCGAAGCCGGCGTTGTGGAAGGTCCGCTCGTACCGCCGCCCGGGGTTTCCCAGCCCGACGACCAGAACTTCCGGGCGCCTGTTATTTCTTCTCCCTGTCCTTGTCCTTATCCTTGTCCTTCTCCTTGCCCTTTTCCTTGACCTCGGGCTCCGCCACGCTGGCGCCTTCAGCCGCCGCTTCCGCGCCTTCCTCGGGCGCCGCGGTCACGACCTCCTCGACCTTCGGCGCGTGGACGGAGACGATCGTCATCTCCATGTCCTTCTCGACCGGCTGGGCGCCCGCCGGGAAGACCACGTCGGACAGGTGCAGGGCATCCCCGATCCCCAGGGCGGAGACGTCGACCTCGAGGAACTCGGGAACGCTGTCGGGCGTGCACTCGACCTCGAGGCTGCGCACGACCTGCTCGAGAATCCCGCCGAGCTCGATCCCGGCCGCCTTCCCCCGGGCCCTGAGCGGCACCTCGACCCGGAACTTCTGGCCGTGGGCGACCTCGTAGAAATCGACGTGGATGATCCGGTCCGTGACGGGATTGATCTGGAAATCCTTGAGCACGGCGTACGACTCCTTCGCCTCGCCTCCGTCCCGCACGCTCATCTTCACCACGACCGTCCCCCGGCGCGCGGTGGCGAGAAACTTCTCCAGCTCGCGGCGGTCGAACTCAAGCGAGCGCGTCTCGATCCTCTTGCCGTAGACGACGCCCGGGACCTTCCCCGCGGCGAGGCGCTTCCGGTTGATTTCCTTTCCCGTGTCCCGGCGCCGGTCCGCCGACAGCTCCATCATCGCCATTTCCGTGTTCCTCCTATACGAACAGCGAACTCACCGAATCGTTGAAGTGGATCCGCTTGATGGCCTCTCCCAGCAGGGGCGCCACCGAGAGGACCTTGAGCTTCCGGCACGCCGACTTCTCGCGGAGCGGGATCGAGTCCGTCACGACGAGCTGCTCGATGGCGGATTTCTCCAGCCGCTCGATCGCGGGGCCCGAGAGGACGCCGTGGGTGGCGCAGGCGAACACCCGCTTCGCTCCCTTCTTCGCGAGCGCGTCGGCGGACTGGACCATGGTTCCGGCCGTGTCCACCATGTCGTCGAGCAGCACCGCCGACTTCCCCTCCACGTCGCCGATGATGTTCATCACCTCGGAGACGTTGGGCCCGGCGCGCCGCTTGTCGATGATGGCGAGCGTGGCGTTGAGCCGCTTGGCGAACGCCCGGGCCCTCTCCACGCCGCCCGCGTCGGGGGAGACGAAGACGATGTCGTTGCCCCAGTTGGCCCGGATGTAGTCGAGCATCACCGGCGCCGCGTAGAGGTGGTCCACCGGGATGTTGAAATACCCCTGGATCTGCCCGGCGTGCAGATCCATCGTGAGGATCCGGGAAACCCCCGCCGCCGTCAGGAGGTCCGCAACGAGCTTCGCCGTGATCGGGGCCCGGGGGAGCACCTTCCGGTCCTGCCGCGCGTACCCGTAATAGGGGATGACCGCAGTGACCCGCATGGCCGAGGAGCGCTTGAGGGCGTCCATCAGGATGAGCAGCTCCATCAGGTGGTCGTTGACGGGCGGGCACGTGGGCTGGAGGATGAAGACGTCCGCTCCCCGGACGTTCTCGCCGATGTCCACGTTGATCTCCCCGTCGCTGAAACGCTTGACCACGGCCGACCCGAGCGGCACCGACAGGAACGCGCAGATCTGCCTCGCGAGGTCGATGTTGGCGTTTCCGGAGAAGAGCTTGAGCCGTGTCACACGTGTCCCCTGTTCGGAGGGAATCCGATTCGGAAAGAACGAAATATTATACCGGCTGGCGTTCCCTTGGCAAGGGGAAAGTGGCAGGGGGAGAGTGGCTGGGAGGGAAGGGGTCGAACCTTCATCTGGGGCTCCAAAGGCCCCGGTCCTGCCGTTAGACGACCTCCCAAGCGCTCCCGTGGATCTTAGCGGGCGACCGCCACCCCGTCAAGACGGCCCACGCGCTCGTACTCCATGAGGATCGCGTCCTCGATCATCCGGCGCGTCTCGTTGTTCAGGGGGTGGGCCGTGTCCCTGTACGTTCCGTCCTTCTTCTTCTTGCTCGGCATGGCGACGAACAACCCGCTGTTTCCGTTGATGATCTTCAGGTCCCGCACCACGAAACAGGCGTCGAAGACGATCGTGGCGTACCCTTTCAGCTTCTCGTCGTCCATGACCGGGTAAACCTTGACCTCGGTGAGCTGCATCTCCCCCCTCCTCCAGACGCGGTTATATGTTCCGGGCGACGAAAGTTCGCCGCCCGTTGCCGGGATGGGGGCCGGCATTTCGCGAGAGCGCCCCCTGCGCCTCGCGCGCCTTCTCCTCGTCCCGGTACAGCCCGTAGATCGCCGACCCGCTTCCCGTCATCCCGGCCGCCGCCGCCCCCGCCGCCAGGAGATCCCTCCGGATCTCGCCGATCTCGGGGCGGTCGTCCGCCCAGGCCCGCTCGAAGTCGTTCCCCACCGCCGACACGAGGTCGTCCCAGGAACGGAAATCCGGGACTGCCCCCCGGCGCGGGGGAACCCCCGGCTCCCGCCGCAGCTTTTCGTACCCTTCCCGGGTCGACAGTCCGAAGGCCGGCTTGACGATCAGCGCGCAGAACGGCACCGGCCAGGAAAGCGGCGTCACGCGCTCGCCGAGCCCCTCCACGAGGGCCGGCCGCCCGCACATGAAGAACGGTACGTCGGCCCCGACGGCCGCGGCCATCGACAGAAGCAGTTCGCCGGGCGGAGCGAACCCGGTCACGGCCAGAAGCCCCTTCAAAGTCGCCGCAGCATCGGAGCTGCCCCCGCCCAGCCCGGCCTCGGCGGGAATCCGCTTCCGGATGGAAATCCGCACCCCCCGGGGAGCGCCGGCCCGCTCCATGAAAATCCGCGCCGCCTTGTGGCAGGTGTTGGAGGCATCCGACGGGGCCGATCCGCCCTCGACCTCGATCGCGATCCCCTCCCCGGTCTCCTCCACGGAAACTTCGTCGTAAAGCGAAACGGGGACCATCACCGAGCGGATATCGTGGTAGCCGTCGGGCCGTTTTCCGAAGACTTCGAGGGAGATATTGAGCTTGGCGGGGGCAAGGAAGGCGACACGGGATGTACTGTTCACGAGGGGCCTGTTTCAAACGTTGTTTTTAAGCAAACAGTACCCTCCCGCGGCGCGGCTTGTCAAGCGGTCCGTTGGCCCCGTTTTTCGAACCGGAAACCGGCCTTGGCGTCCGGCTCGACGACGACGGCGTCCCCCTCCCGGAATTCTCCCTGAAGGAGCTTCATCGCGAGGGGGTCCTGCACGTGCTTCTGGAGGGCGCGGCGCAGCGGCCTCGCCCCGAAGACGGGATCGTACCCGATCTCCGCGATCCGGGCCTTGGCCTCGGGGGCGAGGGTCACCGCGATCTTCCGATCCGAGAGCCGCGCGTTGATCTCGCCGAGCATCAGGTCGACGATCCGGGCGAGCGAATCCCGGCCGAGCGCGTGGAACAGGATGACCTCGTCGAGCCGGTTCAGGAACTCGGGCCGGAACGCGCGCCGGAGCTCCTCCATGACCCGGTCGCGGATGACCTCCTCGCCCTTTCCCGCGAGCTCCTGGATCCAGCGGGACCCGATGTTCGACGTGAGGATGACGACGGCGTTGCGGAAGTCGACCGTCCGCCCCTTCCCGTCGGTCAGCCGCCCGTCCTCGAGGATCTGCAGGAGGATGTTGAAGACATCGGGGTGGGCCTTCTCGACCTCGTCGAAAAGAACCACGGTGTAGGCTTTGCGACGCACCGCCTCGGTGAGCGCCCCACCCTCCTCGTATCCGACGTATCCCGGCGGCGCCCCGATCATCCGGGCCACGGAATGCTTCTCCATGTATTCCGACATGTCGAGGCGGACCATCGCGGCCTCGTCGTCGAAGAGGAACTCGGCGAGCGCCCGGGCGAGCTCGGTCTTGCCGACGCCCGTCGGCCCCAGGAACAGGAACGACCCGATCGGGCGGCGCGGGTCCTTCAAGCCCGACCGCGCGCGGCGGACGGCGTTGGAGACGAGGCGCACCGCCTCGTCCTGCCCGACGACGCGGGCCCCCAGCCGCTCCTCCATGCGGATGAGCTTCCGGACCTCCCCCTCGACAAGCCGGGTGACGGGAATTCCGGTCCAGCGGGACACGATCCGCGCGACGTCCTCCTCGTCGACCTCCTCCTTGAGGAGCCGGTCCCCGGCCGCCCCGGGAGCGGCCTTCGCCTGCCCCTCCAGCTCCCGCCGAAGGGCCGGGATCGTCCCGTACTTAAGCTCCGAGGCGCGCTCCAGGTTCCCCTCCCGCTCGGCACGCTGCACTTCGGAGAGGGCCTGCTCGATCCGCGCCTTGAGGTCGCGGCTCCGGGCGATCGCCTTTTTCTCCTCGTCCCACCGCGTCCGCAATCCCTTCGCCTTCGCGGCGAGCTCGTCCTTCTCGACCTGGATCCGGGCGAGCCGCTCCCGGGACGCCGCGTCGGTCTCCTTGGCAAGTGCCTGCCTCTCGATTTCGAGCTGGGTGATCCGGCGCTCCACCTCGTCGATTTCCGTGGGGACCGAGTCGATCTCGATCTTCAGGCGCGACGCTGCCTCGTCGACGAGATCGATCGCCTTGTCCGGGAGAAACCGGTCCGCGATGTAGCGGTGGGAGAGGGTCGCCGCGGCGACGAGGGCCGCGTCCTTGATCCGGACGCCGTGGTGAACCTCGTAGCGTCCTTTGAGCCCCCGCAGGATCGCGACGGCGTCCTCGACCGACGGCTCGTTCACGAGGACCGGCTGGAACCGGCGCTCGAGGGCCGCGTCCCTCTCGACGTGCTTGCGGTACTCGTCGAGCGTCGTGGCCCCGACGCAATGGAGCTCGCCTCGCGCCAGCGCGGGCTTCAGCATGTTGGAGGCGTCCATCGCGCCTTCCGCCTTGCCCGCGCCGACGAGCGTGTGCATCTCGTCGATGAAGAGGATGACGCGCCCCTCGGCCGCCGAGATCTCCTTGAGCACGGCCTTGAGGCGGTCCTCGAACTCTCCCCGGTACTTCGCGCCCGCGATCAGCGCGCCCATGTCGAGGGCGAGGACCTTCTTCTCCTTGAGTCCTTCCGGCACGTCGCCCGCGACGATGCGCTGGGCGAGGCCTTCCACGATGGCGGTCTTGCCGACGCCGGGCTCGCCGATGAGGACCGGGTTGTTCTTCGTCCGCCGCGACAGGACCTGGATGACCCGCCGGATCTCGTCGTCCCGTCCGATCACCGGGTCGACCTTCTCGCGCCGCGCCAGCTCGGTCAGGTTCCGGCAATACTTCTCGAGCGCCTGGTATTTCGCCTCGGGGTTCTCGTCCGTGATCCGCTGGGTTCCCCGGACCGCCGTCAGCGCGGACAGCAGAGACTCCCGCGTGGCCCCGTGCCGGCGCAGGAGGTCGGCCACTTTCCCCGGCTCCTCGGCGAGCGCGAGGAGGAAATGCTCCGCGGACAGGTACTCGTCCCTGAACGCGTCCGCCTCGGCGAGGGCCCGGTTGAACACGGGCTCGAGCCGCGGGGAAAGGCCGCGGGAGACCGCGCCCGAAACCTTGGGAAACGCGGCGACGAGCCCGGCCGCCTCGGACGAAAGGCGCGCGACCGCCACGCCGGTGCGCGCGAACAGGTCCGCGGCGACGCCGCCTTCCTGGCGCAGGAGCGCCAGGAAGAAATGCTCGGGCTCGACCTGGGCGTGCCCGGCCTCGGACGCGATCCGCACGGCGTCCTGGAGCGCCTCCTGTGATTTCACGGTGAGCTTATCGA
>JBLNEU010000268.1:0-6282 GCA_050263015.1 Deltaproteobacteria bacterium
GGCCACGGTCGTCTCGCCGATCTGCAGGACGTACGACGGGGTTCGCTGCAGCAGCCTGAGGCGGCTGCCCGGGACGATCCCCAGCGCGGAGAGCTTCTCGAGACGCTTTCTGGATTTGGGAGTGATGAAGACGATCCGCGACATGTCGCCCAGTCCCGCGTCCGAAAGCCGCGTGACCAGCGGCTGGATCTCCGTGCGGATCCGGTCGCAACACTCCCCCTTCGGAATCGCGCGCCCGTGCGGGCAGACGGGAGGATGTCCCAGGAACGTGCAGACGCTTTCCGTGACCTGCCGGGTCAGGATGTGCTCGAACTTGCACGCGCTGCTCTCGATCTGGGTGTTGTCGAGGTCGAACAGGTTGTACAGGAGCACCTCCGCAAGGCGGTGGCGGCGGATGATCACGCGCGCCCGGTCCTCCCCCTCCCGCGTCAGCCTGACCTCGTCTCCGCGCGTCTCCACGAGCCCCGTGGACGCGAGCTCCTCGAGGAGCCGGTCGGGCTGGTCCTCGTCGGTCCTTTCCATCAGGTGCGACCGGCTGGCGCGTCCCTCCTCGCGCAGGGTCCACACCAGTTCCAGGATCTCGTCCTGCCCGTATTCGGTCATCGGCCGGTTCCTTTCGAAAACAAGGATTTCACGAAGTCGACTACCCGCGACCGGGGGATGGGGAAAGAGTAGTGGCATCTCGGGCAGCAAACGAGGGAGCAGTTCTTCCCCATCGGGCACCCGGTCCTGCACCCGCGGTCCGAGGAATCAATCCTATATTGGCAAAGTGGACACCTGATGATCAAGTCAATCTCCGGGTCCGAAATCGATTCCGAGCGCCCGCGCCGCGAAGTTGACGAGCGCGCCGACGACGATCGCGAACGGGAATATGAAAAGCGCCATTCCCGCGGCGACCTTGGCGCCCTGTTCCTTCACGATGACGAGGAAGTTGGCGAGGCACGGAATGAACAGGGTGATGGTCACCAGGCTCACCACGACCTGAAGGGGGGACAGGAGCCCCGCCCGGGACATCGCGTACAGCCCGGCCGCTCCGTAATCCCGCCGCAGGAACCCGATCAGGAACGCCTCGGCCGTCTTGGGCGGAAGGTCGAGCGCGCCGACGACGATGGGTTCCATCGCCCGCTGGACGAGCGCGAGCCACCCCAGACGGTCCGAAACGAACAGGATCAGGGTCCCCAGCATGAAAAGCGGAACCGCTTCCCTCAGGTACCACTCGATGCGCGCCATCGTCTTGACCCCGAGGTTCGAGATCTGCGGAACCCGGATGGGGGGAATCTCCAGGATGAAGTCGGACGACTCGCCCGGGATCACCTTCGACGCGAGGTAGCCCACCGCCAGGATCACCGCGCCGAGGATGGCCGCCCAGCCCAGGACGGCGGCGCCTCCGACGTCTCCGAGCATGCCCAGGATCACCCCGAGCTGCGCCGAGCAAGGAATCCCGAGCGCGAGGAGAAGGGTCACGATGATCCGCTCCTTGCGCGTCTCGAGGATCCGGGTGGTCAGGGTCGCCATCGTGTCGCAGCCCAGTCCGAGGATCATCGGCAGAACCGCCTTGCCGTTGCACCCGATCTTCTTGAAGATCCTGTCGACCATGACGGCCAGGCGCGGGAGATACCCGGAATCCTCGAGAATCCCGAAACCGAGAAAGAAGGTGCCGACGATCGGCAGAACGATGGCGATCGCGTAGGACAGGGCCATCGAGATCATTCCGTAAGGTCCGACGAGGAAATCCTTCAGGAGCGGCCACGGGACGACCCGGTCCGCGAGCCAGGCGGCGGCGGGAACGATCCCCTGCCCGAACACCCCTTCCTCGAGGAGATCCACGAGATACCCGGCGCCGAAGACTCCCACGAACTCGTACGCCAGAACGAGGACGCCGAGGAGAATCGGGAGGCCGTAGACCGGGTCCATCGCCAACCGGCCGAAAAGGCGGGCCCAGTCCGTCCCCTTCGATTCGCGGGGCTCCTCGCCGAGGGAACCGAGCAGCGCGTCGATCCACGACAGGCGGACCTGATTGACGTTGTAGGCGATGTCGTCGCCGATCTCCGCGACGAGGTCGTGGCGCACCGCGTTCATCTCCCGGATCCTGTCTCCTCGGACGTTCCCGGCGAGCCAGGGGGTCAGCGAATCGTCGCCGCACAGGAGCATCAGCGCGACGCCCCGCTTCGCCAGGGGCGTGGCGTCGGGAAGAAGCGTCTCCATTCCCGAAATGGCGCGCTCGATCCGCTCTCCGTAATCGACGCGCAGCGGGGACTCGGCGCCCCTCCCCATCAGGGGGACGAGCCGGTCCAGACCTTTCTTCCGGACCGCCACGGTCGCGACGGCCGGGACGCCGATCTTCTCCTCGAGTCCGTCCAGGCGCGGCATGACGCCCCTGTCGCGCGCCTCGTCCGCCATGTTGACCGCGAGGAGCATCGGGACGCCCAGCTCGGCAAGCTGGATCGTGATCATGAGGGAGCGCCGCATGTTCTTCGCGTCGCACACCTGGAGCACCAGGGCGCCGGGCTCGCTCATCAGGATGTCGCGCGTCACCCGCTCGTCTTCGGACATCGGCAGGAGCGAATAGACGCCGGGAGTGTCGATGACCTCGCAGGTCGTTCCGCGGATCCTGGACTCGCCCCGGGTCACCTCGACGGTCGTTCCGGGGTAGTTGGAAACGGTCACGTAGCGTCCGGTCAGATGCCCGAACACGACGCTTTTTCCCACGTTGGGATTGCCGACGAGAACGACTTTCCTGGCCGGAGCGGCCCCGCCGGGCGCGGCGGTGTTCATCGGGCTTCGTGCTCCTGCGCGGCGGGCGCGCAGCGCCGGCAGTAGCCGTAGATGTCCAGGCGGTGCGTGGTGGCGATGAACCCGTGCCGCCGGGCGACTTCGTCCTGGAGCGTTTCGATGCCCGGCTCCTCGAATTCCGAGACCTCCCCGCACCCCCGGCAGACGAAATGGTCGTGGTGCGGGGACAGGTTGCTTTCGTAGCGGCGGACGCCCTCGCCGAAGTCATGTTCGGTCGCATAGCCGAGCCGTGCCAGGAGCTTGAGAGTGCGGTAGACGGTGGCCGCGCCGATGTTCCGCTCCGTCCGGCGCGCCGACCGGGTCAACTCTTCGACGGTGACGTGGCTTCCCGCCCGGAAAAAGAGCTCGATGACGCGCTTGCGGCTCTTGCTGCGCTTTCCGCCGGCGGCCGAGATTTCGGAATCAATCCGGCGGAGGAGGTTTTCCACTGGAGGTGAGGCCCCTTATCATGAATATGAAAATCATTTTCATCGTATGGGATTTCGCGTGAACGGTCAAGAGAATCCTTTTCATACAAAAAAGCGACGGCGCCCTTTCGGGCGCCGCCGCATCGTGCCGTCTCTCGTTCCGGGAGCTTCGACCGCTCCGGGCCCACTCGGGTTACGGCGCGCTCTTCTTCGGCGCCGCCTTCCTCACGCCTGTCCTCTTCGGCGAAGGCGCGTTTTTCTCCCCGGTCTCCTTCGCGGTCGCCGGCTTCTGCCTTCCCGCCGGTTTCTCCTTTTCCGCCTTCTCCTTGCCGGCCCCCTTGCGCGGCGGCGCGCCCGCCTTCCTCCCGCCGGCGCCGGCCTTCCGGGCCTTCTTCTCCCGGCCCGTTTCGGCCCCGGCGGCCTTCGCCCCCGCCTTTTTCTTTCCCTTGGGCGCTCCCGCCTTCTTCTCCTCCGCCGGGAGGTATTCGAGGATCGCCATGTCCGACCCGTCCCCGGCCCGGTACCCCGTCCGCATGATCCGCGTGTACCCGCCCTGGCGGTTCACGAACCGCGCCGAGAGCCCGGCGAACAACTTCTCCGTGTTTTCCTTGTCGCTCAGCATCGAGAACGCGAGCCGCCTCGCGTGCGTGTCATCCCGCTTGCCGAGCGTGATGAGACGGTCCGCGAGCCGCCGCAGCTCCTTCGCCTTGGCCACGGTCGTCACGATCCGCTCCGAGCGCACGAGAGCGTTCATCAGGTTCCGCATCAGCGCCTTGCGGTGCGACGGGTTGCGGCGCAGCTTCCTGTGGTCCATTCCATGACGCATGTCGGATCCTCTTCAGCGGTCTGGAGTCGTCAGTCTTCATCCCGGGGCGGACTGTATTTCTCGGGGGAGAACCCCTCGATCTTCAGCCCCAGGGAAAGCCCCATCTCCTGCAGGACATCCTTGATCTCGTTCAGGCTCTTTTTCCCGAAGTTCTTGGTCTTGAGCATTTCCTGCTCGCTTCTCTGCACGAGCTCGCCGATGAACTTGATGTCGGCGTTCTTCAGGCAGTTGTACGCCCGGACGGACAGCTCGAGTTCCTCGACCGGCTTGTAGAGGTTCTCGTTCTGCGCGCCCTCCTCGAGGCGGGCGGGCTCGTCGGGCATCTCGACCTCTTCGTCGAAGTTGATGAACACGGTGAGCTGGTCCTTGAGGATCTTGGCGGCGTAGGCGACGGCGTCCGCCGGCAGAATCGATCCGTCGGTCCACACCTCGAGGTTCAGGCGGTCGTAATCGGTCTGCTGTCCGACGCGGGCGTTCGTGACCGTGAAATTGACCTTCTTGATCGGCGAGAAGATGGCATCGATCGGGACCGTCCCGATCGGCGCTCCCTCCTCGAGGTTCCGCTCGGCGGGGACATACCCCTTTCCCATCCGGACGGTCATCTCCATCCGGAGCGTCGCGTTCTCGGAGAGCTCCGCGATGTGGTGGTCCTTGTTCAGGATGTCCACCATCGCGTCGCCCCGGATGTCGGCGGCCTTGACCCGCCGGGGTCCCTTGGCCTCGAGGGTCAGCGTCCGGGGTTCAGGCGAATGCATCCTGAGCCGTATCTCCTTGAGGTTCAGCACGATGTCGGTGACGTCCTCGACGACTCCGACCATGGTCGAGAACTCGTGCTGCACGTTTTCGATCCGGACCGTGGTGATCGCGGAGCCCTGCAGCGACGACAGGAGGATCCGCCTCAGGACGTTTCCGAGCGTGGTCCCGTATCCGCGCTCCAGCGGCTCGGCGACGAACTTCCCGTAATAGGCCGTCGCGGTATCGGTCTGGACTTCGATGCGCCGCGGCTTGATGAGCTGCTTCCAGTTTCTCTGGAACATTCTTCCCCCTTCCTCCGGGCCGGAGGATCTACTTCGAATAGAGTTCGACGATCAACTGCTCCTGGATCGGCTCGGTGATGTCCGCTCTCGTGGGCAGGGCCTTGACGACGCCCTTGAAGTTGTCCCTGTCGAGCTCAAGCCATGGCGGAATCCCCTTGCGAACGACCGCGTCCAGCGCCTCGTTGACGCCGACCATCTTCCGGCTTTTTTCGCGGATCTCGATCTGCTCGCCGGGCCGGACAAGGAACGAGGGAATGTTGACCTTGCGCCCCGCGACGACGAAGTGCCCGTGCCTCACCATCTGCCGGCTCTCCCTTCTCGTGACCGCGAAACCGAGCTTGTAGACGACGTTGTCCAGCCGCCGCTCGAGAAGGATCAGGAGGTTGTCGCCGGTCTTTCCCTTGAGCCGCTCCGCCTTCTCGAAGGTGTTGCGGAACTGGCGCTCCTGGAGGCCGTAGATCCTCTTGGCTTTCTGCTTTTCACGCAACTGGACGCCGTAGTCGCTGTGCTTGGGGCGGCGCTGTCCGTGCTGGCCCGGGGGATAGCCGCGGCGCTTGATCGCGCACTTGTCCGTAAAGCAACGGTCCCCCTTGAGGAACAGCTCCATTCCCTCGCGGCGGCAAAGCCGGCAAACCGCTTCACGATACCTGGCCAAAGAATATCCTCCTCTTTCCCGTGTCGGTCCGTCTCACACCCGCCGCCTTTTGGGCGGCCGGCAGCCGTTATGGGGGATCGGCGTGACGTCCCGGATGTAGTTGATCTTGAGGCCCGCCGCCTGGAGCGTGCGCAGCGCGGCCTCCCGGCCGGAGCCCGGTCCCTTGATGTAGACCGTGAGGGAATTCACGCCGTACTCCATCGCCTTCTTGGCGACGTCCTCGGCCGCGACCGTCGCCGCGAACGGGGTGCTCTTCCGCGACCCCTTGAATCCCTTCGAGCCCGAACTGCACCACGCGAGCGCGTTGCCGTCCAGGTCGGTGATCGTGATCATCGTGTTGTTGAACGTCGCCTTGATGTGCGCGACGCCCTCAGCGTCCACATGCTTGCGTGCGCGCTTGGTGCGCGGTCCACCCTTTTTCGGATTCGCCATTATTTCTTCGTCGCTTTCTTCTTACCGGCAATCGCCACGCGCTTGCCCTTCAACGTGCGCGCATTGGTGTGCGTGCGCTGGCCGCGCACCGGCAAACCCTTGCGGTGGCGCAGCCCGCGATACGCGCCGATG
>JBLNEU010000269.1:0-6444 GCA_050263015.1 Deltaproteobacteria bacterium
CCATAATCGACGAGGCACCGGGCGAAATTGCGGAATATCCGGCGGGCCAGGGCCCGGATCTGCCTTTCGGAGGAGTCCGGAAAGATGCGGCGAAGGTTCGCCCGCAGGTGGCGGGCCGGCGCGGGGCCGCTCGCGTAGGTCGCGAGGCCGACGACGTCGGCGACCCGGTAGAGCTCCCGCCTGGGGACCCACCGCGCGGCAGCCACTCCGAACCGATAGAAGGACGGGCTGGAAAGGACGTGGCGAAAGGATCCTGCGCTGCCTGCGGGCCCGGCGTCGGCCCGCGTCTCTTCCTCACGCATCCGGGGAAAATATCACAGGGCGGCCGGCCCCGCAAACGGCAATGCCCCGCGCGGCAAGACGCCGCGCGCAGTAAAGGGCGCGCCCGGAACCTCCCCGTGACCGCCAAAATGCCGGAATTGGCACGGCCTGCCATGAATTTGACGGGTTTGCCGGTCCCGTTCTTCCCGCCTACCCCGTATTCCATTGAAGTTCAAGGTATTTATTCTTCAGGCGATCCGGCACGAGGTATGCGGGATTTCCGGTCATGGACAGGGGAATCATCCATGCCGGCACGCCGTTGGCAACGATCGGGGCGATGGTCGCCGCCTGCCTGCTGACCGGTCCGGCGTCCGCGGGCGACAACGTCCAGGTCGTCCCGCTCTTCGCGGACGGCCGGGGAAACCAGGCCTGGGTCGAAATCGTCTCCGTTGGAGAGCGCCGACAGGCGACGCCGGTCGTCGGGGTGGGCGACGGGCGTGTCCTGAGGCTGCTCGAGAACCCGCACGACAACGGGCGCCTCGCCGTTCCCGTTCCCCGGCTGATGCGCTTCGTCGAGCGCGCGCGGAAGGCGATCCGGGCCATGAAGCGGCCGGGCGGTAACGCCCCGGCGGGCCCGGAGGCCCTCGCGGCCGCGGCGCCGGAAGCCGGTGCCCCGGTCAGCGAGCCTCGGGAGTCGCCGCCGGATCGAACGGGTTCATCCTCGCCGCCAGGGAAGACAGGTACGGGTGATCCTCCTTCGGATGACGCATGCAAGACAGCCACCCGATGACGGGGATGCCGCATGCCCTCCGGATGTCGCCGGCCAGATGCGCGGCCACGGCGGCGCGAGGTCGATCGTGCTACTCCTGGAAATCCTCCGGCGGCTTTCGCCCGATCGTGTTCGCCCACTTCCCGATGATCCCCTCCTCCTCGAGGTTCCTGATCCCGAGGTAGTCGTAGCCGAGGATCTCGGCGAGAACCTTCTCGTTGTCGAAGCCGACCGGCTTGCCCGCCCACTTGATCCGCCCGGGGGACTCGGACATCTTCGGGATCGGGCCGTACTCGACCACCTCCCCGTAAATCGGGTCGTCCACTTCCCACACCGATCCGCGCTCGCGCAGGTGCTCGCTGAAATAATGGTCCTTCGCGTTCTTCACGCCGGCGGCCCCGAAGCCGAACCTCTGCCCCAACTCCTCGATCTCCGCCATCGTGAACATCTGCGCCCACTCCTTGAGGATCGCGTCGAGCGCGTCCGCGTTCTCCTCGACGAGCCGGGATTCGAGGGTCGAGTACTTCCCGTTCGCCGTGAGGTCCTCGCGTTTCATCGCCTGGGCCATCCCGTCGAACTGGGAATCGTCGATCGCCGAGAGCGCGGCGAAGCCGTCCTTGCACCGGTAGATCCCCGCGGGGACGATCGCCCGGTCGCGGTTCCCGTACTGCTCCCGGTTCTTGCCCGTCAGCCCGTGGTACGCCCACGTCCAGTCGAGCGCCCGGATGAGGTTTTCCGACTGGGCGAAGTCGATGAACTGCCCCTTTCCCGACCTGTCGCGGTAGTTGATCGCGGCGAGGATCGAGACGGCCGACATCAGCGCGCCGTAGAAATCGCCGATCCAGATGCCGGCCTTCAGCGGCGGGTGGCCGGGAAAGCCGGTGATGCTCGCCAGCCCGGAGACCGCCTGGGCCACCGCGTCGTACGACGCCCGGCCCGTGGTGTACGGCCCCCACTGCCCGAAGCCGGAGTTGGTCGCGTAGATGATGTCCGGCTTGACCTCCCGGAGCTGCCGGTACCCGATCTTGAACTTGCGGTCGAGAGTCCCCGCCCGCATGTTTTCGACCACGACGTCCGACTTCGATACGAGTTCGTAGAAGAGCTCCCGCCCCTTGTCCTTGTGCAGGTCGATCGCCACGTGGTACTTGTTCCGCGCCTCGGACAGCCACGAGAGCGCCGCGTTCTTCCAGAACTGCCCCCAGGGCGTGAGCGACCGCGCCGTGTCGCCCGCGCCCGGCAGCTCCACCTTGATGACCTCCGCGCCGAACTCGCCGAGGAACGTGGCCGTCACCGGCCCCAGGAAGAGGGTGCCGAACTCGATGACCCGGATGTCCTTCAGGGCCTCCGGCTTGTCGAACACCTTCTTGATATCGAAGAGCGCCTTCGTGAAGTCGAAGTAGTTTTCCGCCCCGGACCGGACCGATGGTTTCATATGGTTCCCTCCTCCTGGAGTTTCACGAGGTGCGCCTTGCCGAACCCGAGATACTTCATGTAGATGTAGTCGTTGTCCGCGCCGATCGGCTTGCAGACGGTCTTCACGCGCGGCGGCGTCTCGGTCATCTTCCAGGGCGGCATCTGGAGGAGGATCTCGCCGTAGACCGGGTCGATCACCTTCTTGAAGACCCGGCGCTTCCACCAGTTGTCCTCGTTCACGGTGTCCTCGGGCGTGTTGACGCGGCCGGTGGCCACGACGCCCTTTCCCCCCGCCCGGTCGTACTCCTGGACCTTTTTCAGAATCTCGTCGGACGTCTGGTTCCGCGCCCACTTCTCGAGCTCGACGTAGATCTGCTTCTCGTTCTCGAGGTTCAGGCGGTCGAAGATGGTCGGGTACTTCGTCTTGAGCTCCGGATTCTTCATGACGTTGCACAGCGCCGACCAGTTGAGGTCGCTGAAGCCGGCGAGGAACGTGTAGCCGTCCTTCGTCCGGACGTACGTGTACGGGAAGACCGCCGGGTCGTAGTTGCCGACCCGCTCGCGGCTCCGCTCGAACGCGTGGTACCAGAGGCAGTTGTAGTCGAGGAAGCGCATCAGGGCCTCCGCCTCGGACAGGTCGATGAGCTGTCCCTTGCCGGTCAGGGACCGGAAGTGGAGCGCGGCGAGGCACGCGAAGGCGGCGAACCCGCCGCCGGCGTACCAGGCCATCCAGTTGCCGTGCTTGGTCGGCACCGCCCAGTCGGCGGCCTGGCCGTTCTCGGGAATCCCCGTGATGTGCGGCAGCCCCGAAAGCGCCTGGGCGATCACGTCCGAGGACGGTCTGTTCCCGCCGGCGAGCGCGCCGTACTGCCCGTATGTGTAGATGGAGAGATAGATCAGGGCGGGGTTGAGCGCGGACATCTGCCGGTATCCGATGCCCCGCTCGTCCATGTAGCCGGCCGGGAACGTCTCGATCAGGAAATCGGCCTTCTTGGCCAGGGTGGCGAGGATGCGCCGCCCCTCCTCGGTCTGGATGTTCAGCGTGACGTGGTACTTGTTCCGGCCCTCGGCGATGTACGCGAGTCCCGTGTCGCGGACCTTGAGCCCGAAGGGGGAGAACTTCCTGGCGACGTCGCCTCCGGGCGGCTCGATCCGGATGACCTTGGCCCCGAACTCGCCCAGGGTCGACGAGCAGAAGAGCCCGCCGAAGTTTCCGTAACTCAGATCGAGGACGATCGCGCCATCGAGGGCCTCGTCCTTCTTGCGTACGTTGGACGGGTCCGTGTTCTTCTCCGCCCACTCCTCCCATGCCAGCTTCTGCACGGATTCCTCGTTGCCCATACACACCTCCACTGTGGATTGAACTTTCCTAGTCCCAAAACCGGCTGTAATTTAAACGGAAAATCGGAAGCTTTTGTTGAATTTGGTTCAGAAGAGGGCGCCGGACACAGGTTGCCATCGGAACATCCAATTGAAGTAATCTCGCCTAAACCCTGTTTGACAGAGTCAAACAGATGGATTTCTGCCTGGCGAAGGAGTGTATACTGTATACAGTACGTATGTCAAATCATTTTTCCGGATGCGGTGGTTGAGACAAGCCGGACTGGAAGACAAGTCAGGCGTTTTATTATTCAGGCATTGGTGAAGCGGTGCGGACAGAACGGTTCAGGCGTACTTCTTCCGGCGGAACAGGTCGGTCTTGATCGAGGCGACGCGGTCGAGGAACAGGATCCCGTCGAGGTGGTCCATCTCGTGCTGGATGGCGACCGCCTCGAAGCCGATCGCCTCGAGGATGAGCTGCCTGCCTTCCCGGTCGAGCGCGTCCACGAGGACCCACTGGGCGCGCTGCACGTTGGCGGTGTAGTCCGGGACGCTCATGCACCCTTCCCGGACCAGCTGCTTGCCCCCCCGGGCCAGGATCTCCGGGTTGACGAGGACGAGAAGGCCGTGGTTCGCTTCCTGGCCGCCCCGCCTGTGGGCGGAGACGTCGACGACGATGATCCGCTGGAGGACCCCGACCTGCGGAGCGGCGATCCCGACGCCGCCCGGCGAAGAACGCATCGTATCGACAAGGTCGGCGATCACCGACGACACCGCCTCGTCCACCGCCGCCACGGGGGCGGACTTCTCCTTGAGGAGCGGATCCGGGAACTTCAGGATGGGAAGGATCGCCATGCGGGCGCCGGTTCAGAGCTCCATGGTCTCGATGGGACGCAGCGAGATCGACACGCCGAGGTCCTTCTTGACCCGGTCGAACACCCGCTCGAGCTCTTTCATGTCGACCTCCTCGGGGATGTCGGCCTCCAGGACCATCACGTAGACGGGACGGTCCTTGGCGCCGACGACCTGCGTGTTGAGGTCGGTGATGTTCACCTTGCGCATGGCCAGCTCGCGGGTCACGGTGTAGACGATTCCCGGGCGGTCGGCCCCGTAGACCGAAATGATGTGGGGATGCCCCGAAAACGACTTCTCCCGGACGACCTCGTCGTCCTTGAGAAGGTGGACGGTCACCATCAGCCCCATGTGGGAGCGCACGTCTTCGAAGGCGGGATCGATCTCCGACACGGCCCCGAGCCGCGGGTGCCCGATGACGAGGATCATCGCGAACTGCCCCGACAGGATCGTGCAGGTCGAGTCCTCGATGTTGCAGCCGAGTTCGAAGAGAACCCGGCTGACCTCGGCCACGATGCCCGGCCTGTCCTTGCCGACGACGCCGATCGTGAAGTGTCCCATCTCCGCGCGCCCCCTTCCCCCCCGAAGGGCAATGAATGACGCCTATGATATCACGGCGGAACGGCGGGAATCGGGCGGAGACGGTCGGACGGGACCGCCATCCCGGGGACGCGGGGAGACTCCCGCGGGGACGCCCCCCCTATTTCCGGCCGAACTTCTGTATCCGGCTGGTGGAGGTGTCCGCAACGTAGACGTCGCCGGAGGAGTCGACCGCGACGCCGTTGGGGAACTGGAACTGTCCGGGACCGGTGCCGAACGAGCCCCACTTGGCCAGAAACACCCCGTCGCCGGTGAATTTCTGGATCCGGTCGTTGTAGGTATCGGCGACATAGACGTGCCCGGCCGCGTCCACGGCGACGCCGCCGGGGAACTGGAACTGGCCGTCGCCCGTGCCCCCGGATCCCCACTTGGCGAGGAACCTGCCGTCCCGGTCGAATTTCTGGATCCGCCGGTTGAGCGTGTCCGCCACGTAGACGTTGCCGGCGCCGTCCACCGCCACTCCGCCGGGATACTGGAACTCGCCGTCGCCCGTACCGGATGAGCCCCACCGGGACAGGTACGCGCCGTTGCCGTCGAACGCCTGGATCCTGTCGTTATGGGTGTCCGCCACGTACACGTTGCCCCCGGGGCCCACGGCGATGCCGCGCGGCCGGTTCAGCTCCCCGGCCGCATCCCCGACCGAGCCCCAGCGGGCGAGCAAGGTCCCGTTGCCGGAGTATTTCGCGATCCGGTCGTTATAGGTGTCCGCCACGTAGACGTTGCCCGAAGAGTCCACGGCGACCCCGCTCGCATTATTGAGCTGCCCGGTTCCGGCGCCGCACGCGCCCCAGCCGGCCAGAAATTTCCCCGCGCGGTCGAATTTCTGGATCCGGCAGTTGGCCGTGTCGGCGACATAGATGTTTCCCGCCGCATCCACCGCGACGCCGTGCGGTCGCCTGAGCTGGCCCTCGCCGGCGCCCTTGACCCCCCATTTCGCCCGCAACGCCGGCGGAGCCTCCGCGCCGCGAACCGGTCCGGGCCACATGACGGACAGCGTGACGACCAAAAGCAACGAAGCGAGGACCCCCGCCGCGGCCCGCTTGCTGGCCATGATCTCCCCCCCGAACTTCATCGGTCGACCGATGCGAAGAGACGATTCGCCGAAATGACGCGGATCTGGCGCCCCCTGACGCGGATCTTTCCCTCCTCCTGCAGCTTCTTGAGCGTCCGGGAGAACGTCTCCGGGACGGTTCCCAGGCGGGACGCGAGGACGTTCTTGCCGAATTCGA
>JBLNEU010000270.1:0-2746 GCA_050263015.1 Deltaproteobacteria bacterium
CTGATGTTGGGGATGTCGGCGGTGATCTCCTCCTTGCCCATCTTCGTCTCGCGGGCGACGCACTCGAACTCCTCGATGTGGATGGAGGTGAAGATGTCCTCCTTGACGATCTTTTCCGAGACGAGGATGGAGTCCTCGAAGTTGTAGCCCCGCCACGGCATGAACGCCACGAGGACGTTGCGGCCGAGGGAGAGCTCCCCGTCGCTCGTCGCCGGTCCGTCGGCGACGACCTCGCCCGACCCGACGCGCTGCCCGAGCGTCACGATGGGCTTCTGGTTGACGCACGTGTTCTGGTTGGAGCGGCGGAACTTGACCAGGTTGTAGATGTCCGCGCCGTACTTTCCCGAGGCGTCGGGCTCGTCCGGGCGCACGACGATCCGCCGCGCGTCCACCGACTCCACCGTCCCGCCCCGGCGCGCCGCGACCGCCGCGCCCGAGTCCCGGGCGACCACCGACTCCATCCCGGTGCCCACGTAGGGCGGCTCCGTGCGGAGCAGCGGCACCGCCTGCCGCTGCATGTTGGACCCCATGAGCGCCCGGTTGGCGTCGTCGTGCTCCAGGAACGGGATGAGCGACGCCGCGACGGAGACGAGCTGGTTCGGCGAGACGTCCATGAGGGTGACCTCGGAGGAGTGCACCATCGCGAACTCCCCCTCCTTGCGCGCGATGACGACCTCCTCGGTGAACCGTCCGGCCGCGTCCACCGCGGCGTTCGCCTGGGCGATGACGTGCTGCTCCTCGTCCATCGCGGACAGGTAGACGATCTCGCTCGTGAGGACGCTGTCCCGGACGACGCGGTACGGCGTCTCGATGAAGCCGAACTCGTTGATCCGCGCGAAGGTGGACAGGGACGCGATGAGCCCGATGTTCGGCCCTTCGGGCGTCTCGATCGGGCAGATCCGGCCGTAGTGCGTCGGGTGCACGTCCCGGACCTCGAACCCGGCCCGCTCGCGCGTGAGCCCCCCGGGGCCCAGCGCCGACACGCGCCGCTTGTGCGTGACCTCGGACAGCGGGTTGGTCTGATCCATGAACTGGGACAGCTGCGAGGAGCCGAAGAACTCCTTGATGACCGCCGACACGGGCTTCGCGTTGATGAGGTCGTGCGGCATCAGCGTCTCGATGTCCTGCAGGCTCATCTTCTCGCGGATCGCGCGCTCCACCCGCACGAGGCCCATGCGGAACTGGTTCTCGATCAGCTCGCCCACGGTGCGGACGCGCCTGTTGCCGAGGTTGTCGATGTCGTCCGCCTCGCCGATGCCGTTCTTGAGGTTGATGAGGTACCGGATGACCCGGAGGATGTCCTCGTACCGGAGGATGGTCGTGTCCAGGGCCTCGTCGGTGATGCCGAGCTTGTGGTTGAGCTTGAGCCGCCCGACGCGCGAGAGACTGTACCGCTCGGCGTTGAAGAACATGTTCTGGAACAGCGCGTCGGCCGCCTCCTTGGTCGGAGGATCGCCCGGCCGCATCTTCTTGTAGATCTCCTTCAGGGCGTCGTCCCGCTCCCGGATCTTGTCCGTCATCAGGCCTTCCCAGATCGCACGGTCGGAGTTCTCCAGGGAGAACACGGACAGCGACCCGATCCCCTTCTCGCGGATCGCGGCGAGCGCCTCCTCGGTGATCCTCTGGCCGCATTCGAGGATGACCTCTCCGGTGCCCGGGTCGGCGATGTCGGTGACGCTGATCTTCTGGAGGAGGTCTTCGACGGGCAGCGAGATCTTGCCGAACGCGAGGTCGGCGAACCGCTCGACGCGCTTCTTGGAGACCTTCATGCCCTTCTTGAAGGCGACCTCGTTGGTCTTCGGGTTCCGGATCTCCACGGGCATCTTGAGGCCGATCATCAGCTCCGGGCGGAAGACCTTGGAACACTTCTCCCCCTCGATCGCCACCTCCTCGACCTCGTAGAAGGTGCGGAGGAGCTCCTCCGTCGTCATCCCGAAGGCCCGGAGCAGCACGGCGATGGGGAACTTCCTCTTCCGGTCGATCTTGACGTAGAGCATGTCCTTGTGGTCGAACTCGAAGTCGAGCCACGAGCCGCGGTACGGGATGATGCGCGACGAGAACAGGACCTTGCCCGACGCGTGGGAGCGCCCCTTGTCGTGCTCGAAGAAGACGCCCGGGGACCTGTGGAGCTGGCTCACGATCACGCGCTCGGTGCCGTTGATGATGAAGGTGGCGCGGTCCGTCATGAGCGGGATCTCCCCGAAGAAGACCTCCTGCTCCTTGACGTCCCGGATGGTGCGCGCCTGCGTCCGCTCGTCGACGTCGAAGATCACGAGCTGGACCGTCACCTTGATCGGGGCCGCGTACGTCATCCCCCGCTCGCGGCACTCGTCCTCGCTCCACTTCGGCTGGCCGATGACGTACGACACGAACTCGAGGGATGCCCGGCCGTTGTAGTCGGCTATCGGGAAGATCCCCCGGAACACGGCCTGGAGGCCGCTTTCCCTCCGCCTCTCGACCGGAATGTCGATCTGGAGAAACTCGTTGTACGATTCCTGCTGCGCCTGGATCAGGTTCGGGATCTCGATGACCTTGTCGATCTTGGAGAAGTCGATCCTCTTGACCCTGTTGCGGTAGTCCAGATAAGCCATCTTCTTCACCCCGGGGTTCCGGCAGTTTGGTTGTGGTGGGGGGGCATTTCGCCCCCCCTTGCACCCGCGTTTCCGTTCTTGAACGGGGCCTACTTGATCTCCGCCTTGCCCCCCGCGTCCTCGATCTTCTTCTTCATCTCCTCGGCTTCCTTCTT
>JBLNEU010000271.1:0-2593 GCA_050263015.1 Deltaproteobacteria bacterium
CGAGCTGGACGGTGAACGTGTCCTCGCCGCCGCGCGCCGTCTCGTTGTACATGTCGTAGCCGAAGATGACGCTCACGTTCCTGGCGAACGCCCAGGAAGCGCCGAAGCTCAACGCCCCGAATGCGTTGTCGCCTCCCTGGTAGTCGACTCCGACCCAGAGCTTGTCCGAGATCTCGGAAAGGGTGCGGTCCCAGGACAGGAGGATCCCGCCGTCGTCGCCCCCGGGGCCCGCCGCCGTGGCGACCGCGGCGTCTTCGTTGAGCGTGTAGGCGCCGGCGGAGAGGCGGCCGATGACGGGGAACGTCTTGCCCGCGAGTCCGTAGATGATGTTGGCGTCGGTCCCGTCGTTCTTCGTGCCGGCGCCGTAGACGCCGGCGACGACCGCGGGCTGCCACTTGAAGAAGGAGTCCTCGGGAGAGCCGATCTTGCCGTTGAAGTAGAGGGGATGGCTGTCGAGGCCCGCCCCGGTGTTGTAGCCGCCGTAGAGCAGATCGAAGCCGGCCTCGGCCTGGATTCCCTTGAACGGGAGGATGCCCCCCGTGAGCCCGAGATCGACGACGGGCGGGACGGCGCCCGTTTCGCTCGAGGTGCGGATGTAGGTGTCGAAGGTCAGGTGGGCCGTCTTGAAGGGCTGGATGTCCACGGAGGGGATCCAGACGATCGTCGACGGCGTGGCGCCCGCGGTGCCGGCCGCGAGCGCGCAGAGCAGGGCCGCCGCGGCGGAAACCCGGGCGATCCTTCCGGTCAGGGAAAACCGTTTCATGGCTGCCTCCCGAAGCTGAAATTGTCGGACGGGGACCGGGAGAGCAGGAGGCGTGCCATGCGGCGGATCCCGCGGGCGCGACGCCCGCGGAGAGTTGGGAGACAGGCGTTTGCGGTGAATCGGGCGTCGGCGCGGCGGCGCGCCGGCGCCGGCGCGGGCGGTGGCGCTCAGGACATTTTGGTCGCTAATACGACAATCGTGGCGAAACGTTCGGGGACGTTCTTCAACTTTTCGAAAAGCTCAGGAACGTCCCTGGACTTTTTTCCAGGGGGAGGAGAGGGCGTGCTTCCGCATCTTGTACGCGACCTGCCGCGGGGTCCAGCCGAGAAGTCGCGCCGCCCGCGCGATCACCCAGCCGGCCGACTCGAGGGCGCGGCGCAGTTCGTCCCTTTCCAGCGCGCGGAGGTGGTCGGCCCGCGACGGCGCGGACGCGGGCTTTCCCGGGGCTTCCACGGGACCCGGGGGGCTGTCGGGACTGCCGGGCGCGGCGGCGAACATCCGGACCGCCCGCGGCAGGTCCTGGGCCCGCACGACCGGCGACTTCGACATCACGACCGCGCGCTCCACAAGGTTCTCGAGCTCCCGCACGTTGCCGGGCCAGCGATAATCGACGAGGAGGTCGAGGGCGTCCGGCGCGAACGAGACCGCCTTGCCGTGCTCCCTGTTGAACCGCTCGAGGAAATGCTCGGCGAGGGGGATGACGTCCTCGCGCCGGTCCCGCAGCGGGGGCAGGTAGATCGGGATCACGTTGAGCCGGTAGAAGAGGTCCTCCCGGAACTTCCCGCTTTCCACGAGCGTCTCCAGGTCGGCATTCGTGGCGGCGATGATCCGCACGTCCACGGAGACGGTCCTGTTCTCCCCGAGGCGCTCGAATTTGCGCTCCTGGAGGACTCGCAGGAGCTTGACCTGCGTCGCCAGGGGAATGTCGCCCGCCTCGTCGAGGAAGATCGTGCCCCCCGACGCCTCCTCGAAGCGGCCCTTGCGCTCCTCGACGGCGCCGGTGAAGGCGCCCCGCTTGTGCCCGAAGAGCTCCGACTCCAGGAGCGTCTCGGGAAGGGCGGCGCAGTTGACGGTCACGAACGGCCGGTCGGCCCGGGAGCCCCCGACGTGGATCGCGCGGGCGATCATTTCCTTCCCCGTTCCGCTTTCGCCGCGCAGAAGGACCGTGGCCCGGGACGGGGCGACGCTGGTCACCGCGGCGAAGACCTCCTGCATCCGCTTGCTCTGGCCCACGATGTTCTCGATCCGGTACGTCTTCCGGATCGATTTCTCGAATTCCCGGCGCTGGCGCTGGAACTCCGCCTGAAGGCTCTCGATCGCGGCCCGGGTCTTCAACGCCTGGCCTATGAGGCAGCCGATGACGGTCAGCGTGCGCGTGTCCGCCTCGAGCGCCTGCGTCCCGGCGCGGCCGACCCGCTCGGCCGTCAGCACCCCGAGCATTTCGTTCCCGATCTTGATGGGCACGGCGATGTAGGAGAGCGGCCCTTCCGCATCCTTGCCGTGCGCCCGCGTCTTGTCGAGGAACGACGGCTCCTGGCGGACGTCCGGAATGGCGACGGGCCCTCCCGACTTCATCGTCTTTCCGACGATCCCTTCCCCCCAGACGTACCGCGCCCTTTCCCGCTCGTCCGCCGTGTAGCCGACGGAGGCCTCCATCCGGATCTCCCGCGTGGCGGCGTCCGGACGCAGGATCGCGGTCCTGTCGAAGCCGAGGATGCTTTGAAGGGTGCGCAGCGAGGTGCCCAGCGCCCGGGTCAGGTTCTGCGTGGACGTCAGGATCTTGCCGACTTCGTAGATGGCGGAGATCTCCGCCTTTTCCGAGGACCGTTG
>JBLNEU010000272.1:0-4762 GCA_050263015.1 Deltaproteobacteria bacterium
GAATCCGACGCGCGCGTCGCCCGCGGAACCGGCCTTCGCCCAGACGTGGGACTTCGCGTAGCGGCGGTCGCGGGGGGGGAGCAGCCGTCACTCCCGCGCGGCCGCGCGCACGGCCGCCTCGAGCGTGTTGTGGAGGAGCATCGCGATGGTCATCGGGCCGACGCCGCCGGGGACCGGGGTGATCCGGCCCGCCACTCCCCTGGCTTCGTCGAACGCCACGTCGCCCGCGAGCTTCCCGTCGGGAAGCCGGTTGATCCCGACGTCGATCACCACCGCCCCCGGCTTGATCCACGAGCCGCGGATCATCTCCGCCTTCCCCACCGCCGCGACCACGACGTCCGCGGAGCGGACGACCCCGGGCAGGTCCTTCGTCCGCGAGTGGCAGATCGTGACCGTGGCGTGCCGCGCCAGCAGGAGGATCGCGACGGGCTTGCCGACGATGTTGCTGCGGCCGACGACGACGGCGTGCTTCCCCTTGAGATCCACCTTCTCGTGGTCCAGGAGCTTCATGATGCCGTACGGCGTGCAGGGGACGAAGCCGGACCGTCCCACGAGCAGCCGTCCGGCGTTGACGGGATGGAAGCCGTCGACGTCCTTGTCCGGCGAGATCGACTCGATCACGCGGGACTCGTCGATGTGATCCGGGAGGGGGAGCTGGACCAGGATCCCGTGGACGGAATCGTCCGCGTTGAGCTCGGCCACGAGGTCGAGGAGCTCCTTCTCGGGAACGGACGCGGGCAGGTCGATCTGGCGGGAGAGGAGGCCGGCCTCCGTGCACGCCTTCCCCTTGTTGCGCACGTAGATGCGGGACGCGGGGTCCTCCCCCACGAGCACCGCGACGAGGCAGGGGCGGATGCCCGTCCTCGACGAGAACTCCTCCGTCCTTTCCCTGACGCCGGCCCGGACGGCGGCCGCGATTGCCTTTCCGTCGATCAGCTGTGCCGCCATGGCCCCGCGCCCTCCCTGGAAGAAAAGAGTCGCCCGGGCCGAAAAGGCGCGGGCCGGATCAGGAATGCTTCATTCGGCCTTCGGGCAGCCGGCGCACGCCGGGGACGTCCCGCCCGCGGCTGCGGGGCACGACTCTTCCTTGCGGGGCGACTTCGCCTTCGCGTGACCGTTGCCGTTGTCGTGGCTCTTGCTCGCGTAGTCCGTGGCGTACCAGCCGGAGCCCTTCAGGATGAAGGCGCCGGGAGACATGAGCCGTTCCGTCTTCCCGCCGCACGACGGGCATTTCGCCAGCGGCCGGTCGTGGACCCCCTGGAGCTTCTCCGTCACCTTGCCGCACTTCCTGCACCGGTATTCGTAGATCGGCACGTTCGGCACTCCTTCAGTGAAACGGGGGCCGGGTCTCCCCGGCCCCCCTGTCTGCGCTCATCATAACACTTCGCGGCACGACCGCTCCCGCGAAAAGTTCAGGAACGTCCCTGGACTTTAATACATTCCGCCGCCGCCGCCCGGGGGCATCGGGGGCATCTTGTCCTTCTCCTCCGGCTTGTCGGCGATGGCGCACTCGGTCGTGATCATGAGGCCCGCCACCGACGCCGCGTTCTGCAGGGCGATCCGGGTCACCTTGGTCGGATCGAGGATCCCGGCCTTGATCAGGTCCTCGTACTCCTCGGTGGCCGCGTTGAAGCCGAAGGCCCCCTTCCCGGTCCGGATCTTGTCGACGACCACGCCGCCGTCCTGGCCCGCGTTGACCGCGATCTGCTTGGCCGGCTCGACGAGCGACTTCCGGACGATGTCGACGCCCGCCTGCTGGTCGTGGTCGAGCTTGATCCCGTCGAGGACCGACGCCGCCCGGATGTACGCGACGCCGCCGCCGGCGACGATCCCTTCCTCGACCGCCGCGCGGGTTGCGTGGAGGGCGTCCTCCACCCGCGCCTTCTTCTCCTTCATCTCCGTCTCGGTGGCCGCGCCGACGTTGATGACCGCGACGCCGCCGACGAGCTTGGCGAGCCGCTCCTGGAGCTTCTCCTTGTCGTAGTCGGAGGTCGTCTCCTCGACCTGCGCCCGGATCTGCTTGACGCGCCCCTCGATGTCGGCCTTCTTGCCGGCCCCGTCGATGACGGTCGTGTTGTCCTTGTCGATCACGACCCGCTTGGCGCGTCCGAGGTCGGTCAGCTGGACCGCCTCGAGCTTGATCCCCATCTCCTCGGCGATCGCCTTGCCGCCCGTGAGGATCGCGACGTCCTCGAGCATCGCCTTGCGCCGGTCCCCGAAGCCGGGGGCCTTGACGGCGCAGGCGTGCAGCGTGCCGCGGAGCTTGTTGACGACGAGGGTCGCCAGCGCCTCGCCCTCGACCTCCTCGGCGACGATCAGCAGCGGCTTGCTGCTGCGGGCGATCTGCTCGAGCAGGGGAAGCAGGTCCTTCATGTTGGAGATCTTCTTCTCATGGATGAGGATGTACGGGTCCTCGAGGACGACCTCCATCCTCTCGGGGTCCGTGACGAAGTAGGGGGAGAGGTAGCCGCGGTCGAACTGCATCCCCTCGACGATCTCGAGGGTCGTCTCCATCCCCTTGGCCTCCTCGACCGTGATGACCCCCTCCTTGCCGACCTTGGACATCGCCTCGGAGATGATGTTGCCGATCGTCTCGTCGTTGTTCGCCGAGATCGTGCCGACCTGGGCGATCTCCTTGGGATCCTTGGTCGCCTTCGACATCTTCTTGAGCTCCGCGGACACGGACTCGACGGCCTTGTCGATCCCGCGCTTGAGGTCCATCGGATTGTACCCGGCGGCCACCAGCTTGGAGCCCTCGCGGTAGATCGCCTGGGCGAGGACCGTCGCCGTGGTCGTCCCGTCGCCCGCCACGTCGCTCGTCTTGGAGGCGACCTCCTTGACCATCTGGGCGCCCATGTTCTCGAACTTGTCCGGCAGCTCCACTTCCTTGGCCACCGTCACGCCGTCCTTGGTGACGAGCGGCGAGCCGAACGACTTCTCGATGATCACGTTGCGTCCGCGAGGTCCCAGCGTCACCTTGACGGCGTCCGCCAGGGCGTCGACGCCCACCTTGATCGCGGCGCGGGCTTCCGATTCGAACTTGAGCTGTTTCGCCATCTGAAGAATCCTCCTTGTCGTTCCTTATTGTTCAGTTCTTCCGGACCGGTCGGCTACTTCTTCTCGATGACCGCGAGCACGTCCTCCTCGCGGAGGATCAGGTGCTCCTCGCCGTCGAGCTTGATGTCCGTCCCCGAATATTTCCCGAAGAGGATCCGGTCGCCCGCCTTGACGCCCGGCGTCACGCGGGTCCCGTTGTCGGTGACGCGGCCGGGGCCGACGGCGACGACGATCCCCTCCTGCGGCTTCTCCTTCGCGGTGTCGGGGATGATGATCCCCCCCTTGGTCTTGTGCTCCTCCTCGACGCGCTTGATCAGGATCCTGTCCTGCAACGGCTTCACCTTCATGGTACCTCCCCCTTTCCTGCACTATTTTTGGTGGTTGCCGAGCGGCTGTTAGCACTCACCTTTATCGAGTGCTAACAAGCAATATAGCGACGGCCGGAAGACGTGTCAAGGGGGGAAGAACGAATTTCTTTGGGAACGGGGCGGGCGCTAAAGCTTGCGGCGGGACATCTCCTCCTCGAGGTACTTCCGGTACAGGATCTCCCACTCGCGCCCCCCCTCGGGAACGCGGCGGGACAGCGACGCGATCTTCCGGCGGGCCGCGGCGTCTGCCTCCTCCTCCGCGCGCGCCCAGGACGCGAAGACGGCCTTGGCCTCGCGCAGCGCGCCCGCCTCGTCGGGGAAATCCGCGACGTCGTCCCGGTCGAGGCGGTCGATGACCAGGTGGGACAGGTGGGAGATGCGGTCTTCGGTCAGGCGCATCGGGCTGTCTTCCTCACAGGACGATCTTGCGCTCGCGGGCGAGCCGCTCCTTGATCTTCTGGAACATGATGCGGGAGCTCGCCTGGCTGTCCGCCATCTCCCGCGCGTGCCTGTCGAGCAGCGCCTCGACCTCCCGGTCGAGCTCCTCCTCGCGCCGGAAATCCTTCATCACGGCCCCGGCCATCTTCGCCGCCAGGAGGTCGTCGTCGGCCTTCGGACGGACGAGCCCCTTCTCCTTCCAGCGGCCGAGGATGGTCCGGCAGATCCGCGCGACCTGGTCCTCTTTCAGCTTCACCCGGTCCTCCCGCCAAGCTTTGGACGCGACACCCAGCGCCGGAAATCCGGTCCGATCGCCTTCCCGCGACGGTATCTTTCCATCGATACGGCGCAGGGGCAATCCCTATTCCGCCCCTCGAGGGCCCGCGACGCGGCGATCGCCAGCGCCGGGATCGCGTTCTTCGCGCGCTCCACGGTCCCCTCGCCCGAGGGGCCAAGCATCCCCTCGAACAGGGCCCCCCGGCGGTACGGCATCCGCCGCACCCCTTCCGCCCAGTTCGTCAGGTAGGCGACCGGGGCGTAGCAGATCTCGAGCTCGCGGGCGAGGAACGCCTCCGGGCAGAGCGTCATCCCCACCATGTCCGCGCCGGCGGACGCCAGGAACCGGATCTCCGCGGGGGTTTCGAGCCGCGGCCCCTCGGTGCAGGCGTACGTCCCGCCGTCGTGGAGCCGGAAAGTCCCGGAAACGCGGCCGCGCCGTCCGCGCGTCCCGTCCCATGACTCGCGCAGGGCCGACCGGACCGCATCGCAGAAGACGGGGAACTGGCGGATGAACCCGATGCCCTTGCCCTCGTAAAAGGTCGAGGGCCGGCCCTTCGTGAAATCGAGGAGGTCGTCGGGAAGCGCGACGTCGCCCGGCCGGTACCGCCGGGCGATGATCC
>JBLNEU010000273.1:0-3040 GCA_050263015.1 Deltaproteobacteria bacterium
GTCCCCCGGGACCTTCCGGATCCGGGGGACGAGGGGTTCCCGGCCGCCGCGGCCGGGGAGACGGCGGACATCCTGTCGCTCTCGGGCGGCGGGGCGCTCGTGCTGTGCACGAGCTACCGCAACCTGGGCGCGCTCAGGGAACGCCTGCGGGAAGCCGTCCCGTTCACCGTCTTCGTCCAGGGGGACGCTCCCCGGATGGACCTCCTCCGCGCGTTCCGGCGCGACCGGGACGCCGTCCTGATCGGGACGGGGACGTTCTGGGAGGGGATCGACGTGCCCGGGGAATCGCTCCGGTGCGTGGTGATCGACAAGCTTCCCTTCGCCCCGCCCGGGGATCCCGTGGTCACGGCCCGCATCCGGGCGATCCGCGGACGCGGCGGCGACCCGTTCGGCGAATACCAGGTTCCCGAGGCCGTCCTCGCGCTCCGGCAGGGGGTCGGGCGGCTGCTGCGGCGGAGCGACGATTTCGGCCTCATCGCGATTCTCGACCGCCGGGTGGTCACGAAGGGGTACGGAGCGGTCTTTCGCGGCAATCTTCCCGCGATGCCGTGGACCCGGGACCGGGCCGCGGCGGCGGAATTCTTCGGCCGGTTCCGCGCCCCGGGGGCGCGCGGCCCGCAGGAGGGCGTTCGATGATCCGGAAGGCCGTGTTTCCCGCGGCGGGTTTCGGCACGCGGTTTCTCCCGGCGACCAAGGCGTCCCCGAAGGAGATGCTTCCCCTCGTGGACAAGCCCCTCATCCAGCACGGCGTGGAGGAGGCGCGGGCCGCGGGAATCCGGGACATGATCATCGTCACGGGGCGCGGCAAGAACGCGATCGAGGACCACTTCGACGTCTCCTTCGAGCTCGAGGCGACCCTGAGGAAAAAGGGCGACGGCCGGCTCCACGACAGCATCCGGTCGATCTCGGACATGGCCGATTTCTTCTACGTCCGGCAGAACCTTCCCCTGGGGCTCGGGCACGCGGTCCTGCGGACGATGGACCTCGTCGGGGAGGAGCCGTTCGCCGTCGTCCTCTCCGACGACGTGATCGACTCGAAGGTGCCGGTCCTGCGCCAGATGATCGACGCGTACGAGAAGTTCAGCGCCGGGGCGGTGCTCGCCATCCAGCGGGTGCCGAGGGACCAGGTGTCCCGCTACGGCATCATAAAGGGGAAGCGGCTTGCCGAAGGCGTCTACGAGGTGACGGACATGGTCGAGAAGCCGAAGCCGGCCGCCGCCCCGTCGAACCTGGCGATCATCGGGCGCTACGTCCTTCCGCCCTCGATCTTCCCCGCCCTGCAGGCGACGAGGCCGGGCGCCGGGGGCGAGATCCAGCTGACCGACGCGATCCGGTCCCTCCTGAACAAGGAGCGGATCATCGGTTGCGAGTTCGAGGGCGTCCGGTACGACGCGGGCACGAAGCTCGGCTTCCTGCAGGCCAACATCGCGTTCGCGCTCAAGGATCCGGAGCTGGGACCCGGGTTGCGGGACTTTCTGTCCAGAGGGAGGCGCAAGTGAGCCGGGCGACGAAGCGCAGGAGCGGAGAGGAGCGGGGTGATCCGGCTGCCGTCCCGACGATCGGCGGCGAGACGTTCTTCGAAAGGATCGGCGAGCCGTCGTTCTTGCCGCCCGCCGACGTCATCGAGACCCCGGACGCCCTCCTCGTCCGGGTGGAGCTCTCCGGCGTGGCCCTCGACGACATGGAGGTCGTCGTGGAGGGGAACACGATCGCGGTGTCGGGCGAGAAGCGGCGCGACGCTTCGTGCGCCGATGCCTCGTTCCTGTGCCTCGAGCGGGCGTTCGGGAAGTTCCACCGCAGCTTCGAGATGACCGGATGCGTGAACATGGGGCGCGTGACCGCCGTCCTCCGGGAGGGGGTCCTGATCGTCGCGGTTCCGAAATGCCGCGAGCGGCGCGGTCACCGGCGGCGCATCCCGATCGCGGCCGGGCCGGAATAGCGGCGGATCAACGGGGGGAAGGGAGAGCACATGGCGGACGATCGGGAAAAGAGCGACCGGCCCGAAGGCGTCGCCCCGGCGGAGCCGGACGACGCGGTCAAGGAACCCGGCGAGACCCGGGAAGCGGCGCCGGAGATCCCGGCCGAGCTCCCGCTCCTGCCGGTGCGGGACATCGTCATCTTCCCGTACATGACCCTGCCCCTTTTCGTGGGCCGCGAGGGATCGATCGCCGCGGTGGACGAGGCGCTGGCCCGGGACCGGTACATCTTCCTGTCCACCCAGAAGGACCCGTCCGTGGAAGAGCCGGCGTTGGAAGACCTCTACCGGACGGGGACCGTCGCGATGATCATGAGGATGCTCAAGCTTCCCGACGGGCGGCTCAAGATCCTGATCCAGGGGGTGGTCAAGGGCCGCATCGCGGCGTTCCTCGAATCGAAGCCGGCCGTCCGCGTGCGCGTCGAGCGGATGGTCGAGGCGCCGCCGAAGGAGGGCTCCCTCGAGGTCGAGGCGCTCATGCGCTCCTGCCGGGAGAAGATCGAGAAGATCCTGTCGCTCAAGAACATGCCGGTCGAGATCCTGATGGTGACGGAGAACATCAACAACCCCGGCGTTCTCGCCGACCTCGTCGCGAGCAACCTGCGGCTCAAGCTCGAGGAGGCCCAGTCCGTGCTCGAGGAGGGCGATCCCGTCGCGCGGCTCACGATGGTCAACAACCTCCTCACCCGGGAGCTCCAGCTCGCCGAGATGCAGGCCAAGATCCAGAACCAGGCCAAGGAGGAGATGTCGAAGAGCCAGCGGGAATACTTCCTCCGGGAGCAGCTCAAGGCGATCAAGCAGGAACTCGGCGACGTCGAGGGCAAGGCCGAGGAGATGGAGGACCTCCGGAAGAAGCTGAAGGAGGCCGGGATGCCCGAGGAGGTCGAGAAGGAGGCCGAGAAGCAGCTCCGGCGCCTCGAGGGGATGCACCCCGACTCCGCCGAGTCGTCCGTCGTCCGGACGTACCTCGACTGGATGGTCGAGCTTCCCTGGAGGAAGGAGACGAAGGACAACATCAACATCGCCAAGGCGAAGACGATTCTCGACGAGGACCACCACGACCTC
>JBLNEU010000274.1:0-4550 GCA_050263015.1 Deltaproteobacteria bacterium
CGCCTGCTCGCATGCCCCCTTCTTTTCGTCCTCCTCGTCGCCGCGCCGGCCGCCGCCGGCGGTGATCCGTACGCCGCCGCGCTTCGGGCGGAGGCGTCGCGGCTGCGCCTTTCCGACGACCGATACTGGGACATCCTTCTCCACTACAAGAAGGGGCTCTTCGGCCGGACGAGCCTCGTCGACGACCGCCGGTTCTTCCTGTCCCCGCGGGGGAAGACCGATCCCGCCTCGGAGCTGTCGGCGACGATCGACGGCTTCT
This sequence comes from Deltaproteobacteria bacterium, assembly GCA_050263015.1. Taxonomy (GTDB): domain Bacteria; phylum Desulfobacterota; class Deferrimicrobia; order Deferrimicrobiales; family Deferrimicrobiaceae; genus JBLMWX01. Next base: position 260 of record JBLNEU010000274.1, read on the forward strand.
TCGAAGGCGGTCTCGACGAGAGGGATTCCGCCCGGTGCCGGTTTCCGGCGCGCTTCGCCTGGCTCTCGGAACGGCTCCGGATCGACGCCGGGCGGTTTCCCGCGCCGTCGTGCCCGACGCTCGACAACGGCCTGAAGCGCATCGACCCGCGGTCGGCGGCGCTCATCTTCGCCGCGGGACACATGAACGCGCCCGCCTCGATGTTCGGGCACACCCTTCTGCGGATCGATTCCGCCTACGCCAGCCCGCTCCTGTCGTACGCGGTCAACTACGCGGCCACGATCGACCCGCGCGACAGCGGGATCTCGTACGCCTTCAAGGGGATCTTCGGGCTCTACCCGGGCTACTACTCCATCCTCCCGTATTACGACAAGGTGAAGGAGTACCACGGGATGGACCAGCGGGACCTTTGGGAGTACCGGTTGAAGCTGCCCGAGGACGACGTGCGGCGGATGGTACTCCACATGATGGAGCTCCAGGGGATCCATTCGGACTACTTCTTCTTCGGGGAGAACTGTTCCTACAACCTCCTCTTTCTCGTCGAGGCCGGGGCGCCGTCCGCGCGGCTGACGGAGAGGTTCGGCGGGTGGACCGTTCCGGCGGACACCGTCAAGGCAGCGATCTCGGAAGGCCTCCTCGATCCGCCCGTCTACCGGCCCTCCCAGGCGCGCAAGATCCGTCACATCGCCGCAAGCCTCGACGACGGAGGGATCGCCCGCGCCGTCGCGCTCATCGACGGAAAGGAGCAGCCCGCGAACGTGGCCGCCGACGCGATCCCGGAGGACGGGAAGGCGCGCGTCCTGGACCTTGCCTCCGAGTCGATCCAGCTGCGATACATGAAGCGGCAGCTGGGAAAAGACGAATTCCAGAAGCGGTTCCTCGACGTGCTCGCGGCGAGGAGCCGGGTCGGGGACGCGGCCGCCGGGCTTGCCCCGATCCCGGCGCCGGAACGGCCGGACGAGGGGCACGGCTCGTCGCGCGCGACGCTTTCGGCGGGTGTCAGGAGGGAAGCGTTTTTCGTCGAGGCGGCCGTCCGTCCCGCGTACCACGACCTCCTCGACGCCGACGGGGGGTACACGGCAGGGTCCCAGATCGACTTTCTGAACGTGGCGGCGCGGTACTACCCGGAGGACGACAGGTTCCGCCTTCACCGGCTGGATCTCGTCCACATCGTCTCCCTGGCCGGGCGGGACGCCTTCTTCCGCCCCGTGTCGTGGAAGGTGTACGGAGGCGTCGTGGACAAGCCGTTTCCCGACACGCCGGGCGCCGCCGTCGCCGTCCTGTCGCCCGGAGGCGGGTTCGCGTGGGCGACCGACGCCCTCGGCCTCGCCTACGGCCTCGTGGAGACGGAAGTCGACGTCTCGGACCGTTACCGGAAGGGGTACGCGGCCGGGGGGGGCGCCTCCGCCGGGCTCATCCGGCAGATCGGGCGGTCCTGGAAATTCGCTCTCCAGGTCCGGCAGATCGTCGCGATCGCGGGGGACACGCGCAGCGGGGATGCGTTCTCGGCGTGGGCGCGCGGCGGGTTCCGGCTCGGGCCGAACGCGGCGGTCTTCGCGGAGGCGGGATGGGAGGATTCGGGCGGCGTCCGGTTCGGCGAGGGGAAACTCTCCATCGTCCGCTACTTCTGATCCGGGCCGCGCGTCCCGAGCTTCGGCGCCGTTTCCGGCCGGCGCATCAAGGCAGCGCGTGGCGCAGGTAGAGGAGGTGGACGTCCACCTCCTCGCCCGCCCGGAAGACCGTCGCATCCGCCGGCAGGAACGCGAGGCCGTCGGACCGCAAGAGCGTCGTCAGGATCCCCGTGCTCTGGTCCCCCGCGGGCGTCGCCGCGTATTCGCCGTTCCTTGCCTCCACCTGGACCCGCAGGAACTGGACCCGCCCCGCCTTTTTTTTCACGGGGCTCGTGAGGACCGCCTTGACGAACGGCTTGACCGGCACCCGGCGCCCCATCATCTTGAGCAGCGCGGGCCGGACGAGCTCCTCGAAGGTCACCAGCGTCGAGACGGGGTTCCCGGGGAGGGAGAAGACCGGTTTCCCGTCCTTGAGCCCGAAGGCGGTCGGGCTCCCCGGCCGCATCCGGATCTTCCAGAAGAGCTGCCGCACCGACAGTTCGGCGAGAACGTCCCGGACGAGGTCGCGGTCCCCCGCGGACACCCCGGCCGAGGTGATCAGGGCATCGGCGGCAAGCCCCGCGGCGATCTTCCCGCGGAGGCTCTCCCGGTCGTCCCGGGCGATCCCGAGGATCTCGGGAACCGCCCCCGTTTCCGCGAGCGCAGCGGCAAGCGAGAGGGAATTGCTGTTGACGATGCTGTCCGGCGCCAGCGGGTCGCCGAGCTCGACGAGCTCGTCGCCCGTCGCCAGGACCGCCACGCGCGGCCGCCGGTAGACCGGGACGAAGGCCTTGCCGAAGGACGCGAGCATGCCGACCTCGGGCGGGCGAAGCGCCGTCCCGGCGCAAACGACCGTCCGCCCCGCCGGGACGTCCTCCCCGCGGCGGCGGATGTGGGCGCCCGGTGCGACTGCGACCCGGATCCTGACCCGACCGTCCAGGTCGTCGGTGTCCTCGAGGGGGACGACCGCGTCGCATCCCGCCGGGATCGCGGCTCCGGTCATGATCCGGACGGCGTGTCCCGTTTCGACCCGGGGGAGGGCGGGCCCGCCGGCCGGATGATATCCCGCCACGACGAGCGTCGTCGGGGCCGCGCAGTCCGCGGCGCGGACCGCGTACCCGTCCATCGCCGAGTTGTCGAGCGGGGGCATGTCGCGGGGGGCGACGACATCCTCGGCGATCGTGCGCCCCGCCGCGTCGAGCAGCAGGACCCGCTCGATCCCCAGCGGCGCGACGCTCGCGAGGATGCGGTCCCGGGCCTCCGTGAACTCGATCGGGAGCGGGGCGGTCACAGGATCCAATCGATTTTCCTCTCGCCCGTCGCCACGGCGGTACCGAAAGGGGAGCGACGGCCCGTCGTCCCGCGGGCGGCGCCGAAGCGCCGGAAGCCGCCGAACGCACTATATTCTTGGTCGTGGATATTATTGCAAAAATAAAACAACGGTATTTTTGTTTTATATCTTACGCGCGCAAATGGGCGACGGCAAGGGAAATTCTTTCTTGACAGCGGCATTCCGATTAAAGAGAATTCAAACATTGTATCGATCCGCCTGTGTCCGTCACCCGCAAGTGGTGCAATCCGCGCTATATTCGTTGACTTTTATATAGCGATTTAAAACACCCTTTAGCTCCAAACCGAGGAGGTGCGATCGATGAGAATCTCGCGCAGGGATCTTTTCCGGTTTTCGGGGGCGGGGGCGGCGGCCGCCGCGCTCGGGCTCGATCTGTCGCCCGTCGCGGCCAGGGCCGACGCCCTGCCGATCCGGTTCGCCAAGGAGAACACGACGATCTGCCCCTACTGCTCGGTCGGGTGCGGGATGATCGTCCACACCCTGAACGGGGCCGTCATCAACATCGAGGGCGACCCCGATCACCCGATCAGCGAAGGGGCGCTCTGCCCCAAGGGGTCCTCGGTCCTCCAGATCCGCGACAACGCCGCCCGAGTGACGAACCCGCTCTACCGGGCTCCGGGGGCGAAGGAGTGGAAGGAGGTCTCCTGGGACTGGGCGCTCGACGCGATCGCCAAGAAGGTGAAGGACACGCGCGACGCGACCTTCGTCCCGACGAGCCGGATCAAGGTCAAGGAAAAGGTCGGGGACAAGGAGGTCGAGAAGGAGGTGACGGCGGTCGTCAACCGGACGATGGGGATCGCCCACGTCGGGAGCGCCGCCCTGGACAACGAGGAGTGCTACCTCCTCCAGAAGATGATGAGGGGCCTGGGCCTGGTGGCGATCGAGCACCAGGCGCGAATATGACACAGCGCCACTGTAGCGGCTCTGGCAGAGTCGTTCGGACGCGGCGCGATGACGAATCACTGGGTCGATGTGAAGAACGCCGACGTGGTCCTCATCATGGGGGCCAACCCGGCGGAGAACCACCCGGTCGCCTTCCGGTGGATCCTCAGGGCGAAGGATAGCGGCGGCAAGGTCATCGTCGTCGACCCCCGCTTCACGCGGAGCGCGGCGAAGGCCGACATCTACGCGCCGCTGCGCCCCGGGACGGACATCGCCTTCCTCGGCGGGATGATCAACTACATCCTCCAGAACAGGCTTTACCTGGAAGAGCCGGTCAGGAAGTACACGAACGCCTCCTACCTCGTGAGCCCGGAGTTCAAGGGGCCGGGCGAGCTCGCGGGCCTCTTCTCCGGCTACGACGCCAAGAAGCGCGCGTACGACGCCAAGT
>JBLNEU010000275.1:0-2959 GCA_050263015.1 Deltaproteobacteria bacterium
TCTTCCCTCCCATCTCCACGACGGCCCGCTTGACCGATCTCTGCCCCGGTCCGGTCCGCCCCGCGATCTCCACGATCCGAAGCCCCACGCCCCGGGAGCCCGTGAAAAGGACAAAATCGACCTCCGGGTGGCTTACCAGGCGGTCCCCCACGGCATCCCCTTTGCCGGGGATGAAGCTCAGCGCGCCGTCGGGCGCTCCACCCTCCTTGAGCAGGGAGAACGCGAGCCACCCGTTGACCGGGGAGAGGGACGACGGCTTGTAGAGGACGGCGTTCCCCGCGACCAGCGCGGCGGACGCCATCCCGACCGAGATGGCCAGGGGGAAATTCCACGGCGCGACGACGAGGCCCACTCCCCGCGGGCGGTACAGGTAGAGGTTTTCCTCCCCGGGGATGTCGCCCATCCGGACGGGCCTGCCCAGGCGGATCATCTCTCGGCCGTAGTATTCGAGGTAGTCGATCGTTTCGGCCACGTCGGCGTCGGCTTCCGTCCAGCTCTTCCCCGCTTCGCGCACCTGCCATGCGGCGAGCTCGTACCTGCGGCGGCGGGCCGCGGCGGCGGCCTGGAACAGCACCTGCGCCCGGTCCTCGGGAGGACGGTGCGACCATTCCTTCTGTGCGTCCCGGGCGGCCTTTACCGCGCGGTCGGCGAGCTCCCTGGTGATGCCGTGAACGGTCCCCACGATCACTTTCGGGCGCGCCGGGTCGACGGACACGATCGGCTCCCCCTCCCGGTATTCCTTCCCGCCGATGACCGCGGGGTAGCTCTCCCCCATCCGGCTGCCGACGTGTGCGAGGGCATCCGCGAAAGCGCTGCGGGTTTCCGCTATCGAGAAATCGGCCGCCGGCTCGTTGGAATTATTTTATGCCATCCCGGGGAGCAGCTCCCCGATCGGGACGTATTCGCGGACTGTGTATCCCATGTCCTTCAGCGCGCGCTTGACCGGCTCGGCCATTCCGTACAGCATCTGGAACTCGTATCGGTCGCGGGGCACCTTCCAGCGCTCCGCCTCGACGATCGTCTTCGCGATCGACCGGACGTTGTGGGTGCCGGCGGCCAGCAGCACGTGTTCGTTGTTCTCGAGGGCGATCTCCACCAAACGCTCGTAATTGGCGTCCGTGTGGCTCTTCCTCGGGTAAACGGGGATCTCCCAGCCTTTCTGCCGCGCCACGATGGTCTCGTATTCCCAGTAGGCCCCCTTCACCAGGCGGACGGCGATGCGACGGTTCCTCTCCTTCGCCCAGGCGATCAGGCGCCGCAGGTCCCGCTCCGTGCTTTTGAGGTACGCCTGGAGGGCGATCCCCGCGCCTTCCCATCCCTGGAACTCCGGGTCGTCCAGCGTCTCCGTGAACACGTCCAGCGTGATGCTATTAAGGGCGTACATCTCCATGTCGAGGGTGACGAACCCGTCCCCCTCCCGGACCTTGGCGAGGATGGGCCGGAGTCGGCGCTTCACTTCCCGGACGCTGTCCTCGTGGTTGACCGGGCCGATGCGGGAATAGAGGGAGCTGGGCTTGATCGAGAGATTGAGGCGGGGGAAGGCCTTTTCCATGGCCGGGTCGATCGCGGGGCAGCCGGGGATCTCCTTCGATAGCGTGTCGGCCAGCAGCATGAACGACAATCTGAAATCACAAACTGCGATATCAAGGTCGACCCTTCGGACGGAGGATATTTCCGAACGGATACATGTTATTCGGGGCCAGCGCGTCATGCTGGACGCCGACCTGGCGGAACTGTACGGTGTATCGACGAAGAGGATGAACGAGGCCGTGAGACGGAATGCAACACGATTCCCGGAAGACTTCATGTTCCAACTCTCTCGCGAGGAGGACGTTTCTTTAAGGTCGCAAATTGCGACCTTAAAGGTCGGGCGCGGACAGCATCGGAAATTTCTTCCCTACGCCTTCACAGAACAGGGCGTCGCAATGCTATCCGGTGTCCTTCACAGTCCCCGTGCAATTCAAGTTAATGTTGCCATCATGCGGGTGTTTGTCCGGATGCGGCGGATGCTCGTATCCCATGAGGAACTGGCACGAAAGGTAGACTCCCTCGAAAAGCAATATGACGAAAAATTTCGAATGGTCTTCGATGCGATCCGCGCCTTGATGGAACCGCCCAAGACTCCACGTCGGCGGATCGGATTCTGAACCTTTCCCGTGGCGGATTTGGTTCGAAATCCGGGCCACCCCTCGCAGACGATGGCGAAAAAATCCGCCCCAGATAGAGGGAGCGGCCGGGTCGAAGGGAAGGGGGGATCCCTGGAAGCGGTTAAAGAAAGAGCTTGGCCAGTAGTCTTGGCTGAGCGAGACGTCCTCCCGCCTCGGCGAATCCAATCGGTAATCGGCAATGTTCTAAGATCGGGAGAAGGAAGGAGACCGTCATGGCGCGCCTCGTTCGATTTCACCAGACCGGTGGCCCGGAAGTGTTGAAGGTCGAGAACGTGGACGTACCGCCGCCGGGGCCGGGAGAAGTCCGCATCGCGGTGAAGGCGCTTGGCCTGAACCGGGCCGAGGCGATGTTCCGTTCGGGCCAATACCTGGTCAAACCCAGCCTCCCCTCTCGCCTCGGTTACGAGGCGGCAGGTACCGTCGCGGATCTCGGCGAAGGCGTGCAGGGCTTTAAGATCGGCGACGCCGTCAGCACCATCCCTGCGTTCTCGCAGGACCAATACGGCGTCTATGGCGACACGGCAACCGTGCCGGCCTTCGCAGTGGCCAAGCACCCTGCGTCGCTGTCGTGGGTAGAGGCTGCTGCGGTCTGGATGCAATATATCACCGCGTACGGCGCGTTGATCGACATTGCGGGCCTGAAGGCGGGCGACACGCTGCTCATCCCGGCGGCCTCCAGCAGCGTTGGCATTGCCGCCACCCAGATCGCACGGATGATCGGCGCCACGCCCGTGGCGCTCACGCGCGGCAGCGGCAAGCGCAAGGCTTTGCTGGACGCCGGTGCGGCGCAC
>JBLNEU010000276.1:0-5245 GCA_050263015.1 Deltaproteobacteria bacterium
GGATCTCCTGAAGGATTTCGGATCGACGGACCATGCTACCACGACCGCGCGGCGATTCGGACGTCAGAAGGAGAGCCCGATCCGCGCGCCGTAGATGTCCGCCGTCATTTCCGGTTGGACGAGCACCGTCCCGGAGGCCGGGACCGGGTCGGACTCCTCGAACGCGAGCCGCTCGTAATAGACGCTCCCCTTGAAGATGCCGACCTTGACGCCCGCCTCGGCGTACGGCGTGACCCGGCCGCCCGGCTCCATCCTCACGCGGGACCCGTTGAACATGATCTCGTTGCTCGCGAAGACGCCGTACCGGCCCGCCGCCTCCAGGTGGAAGACGACCGCGCGTCCGGCCTCGAATTCGGCGAGGATTCCGGCCTTGGCGTTGCCCGTCTGCCACTCTTCCTTGAGCCCGATGACCGTCGGGCTGCTCCGGTAGTCGCGGCGCCACCACCGGTACCCGAATCCGACGTTCGGCACGAAGGAGACAGGCCCCGACCGGAATCTCGATCCCAGGTCGCCTTCGAGCCGGAAGCCGTGCATTTGCGCCTCGGTCGTCCAGGAAACTCCCGACGACACCCCCTTGGAGTCCAACGTTCCCTGGAAATATTCCCCTTTAAGGCGGTAGACGGCGGCGCCGGATTCGAATGTCGCCTGCGCGCCGGCGCCGTACACCTCGCCCTTGTCCTCGCTGGTCCGCAACCCCAGGGAGACTTCCTCCCACGCGTGGCTCTCGACGAAGGGATACACGTCGACGGTCGCCGCGACGGGCGCCCCTCCCCCGGCGTCGTGATAAGGGTCTTCGGGCAGGAGTTCGAACGCCCGGGACGCGGTCGGCAGCGCCGCCAGGAGAGCCACTGCGAGACACGCCTTCCTCATGACCCACCTCCCGAGGGGCCGGCGACGGCGTCCGATTTCGCCCGGCGATCCCGGAATTTTAGCAAAAACCGGGGCCAAGCGGGGAAAACGCGCCATCCGGCCCGATTTCAATATAATGAGGGAATGACGGACACCCCCCCGACGTCAGCGCAGGACCGCTCGTACGCCACGCCATGGGAAGCCGCGCTCGACGCGCTCGAGTGGCGAAAAATAGTCGCGCGGCTGCGCGGCCACGCCGCGTCCTCGCCCGGAGGGGATCTCTGCGCGCGCATCGCGCCCGGGACGGACCTCGACCTCATCCGGGTTTCGCTGGAGGAAAACCGCGACGGGCGCCGCATGCTCGTCGACGAGGGGCCGCTGCCCCTCTCGGGGACCAAGGAGATCGGCCCCGAGCTGGAGAAGGCGGTCAAGGGGGCGACTCTCTCCCCCGCCGAGCTGCTCCTCGTGGGCCAGACGGCGAGGACGGGGGAGAGGATCCGGAAATTCTTCGACGAGCGCCGCGGCCGGTACCCGCGGCTCGCGCACCACGCGCGGGAGCTGCCGCCGCTGCGCGAGCTGGCGGACGAGATCGAGCACAAGATCGACGGCTCGGGCAACGTCCTCGACCGGGCCTCGCCCTCCCTGGGACAGCTGCGGCGCCAGCTCCTGCTTCTCAAGGGACGTCTCCAGAAGACGGCCGAGGAGATCGTCAGCTCGTCCCGGTACGCGCGGCACGTCCAGGAGGCGTACGCCACCGTCCGCTCCGGCCGCCTCGTCATCCCCTTCAAGATCGCCGCCAAGGGGCTGTTCCAGGGGATCGTGCACGACACCTCCCAGAGCGGCCAGACGATCTTCTTCGAGCCCGAGGAGCTCGTCCACCTGAACAACGAGGTCAAGATGGCCGAGATCGAGGTGGAGCGGGAGATCGCGCGGATCCTCGCCGAGCTGTCGGCGCTCGCGGCCCGCCGGTCGGACGACCTCCTGCGCTGCCGCGACGCCCTGGCGCGGCTCGATTTCATCCAGGCGCGGTCGCTGCTCGCGGAGGAGCTCGGCGCGGCCGAGCCGACGGTCGTCGACTCGCGCGAGGTGACCTTGCGCGCCGCCCGCCACCCTCTCATGGTCCTCGCGCGCAAGGACGTCGTCCCCAACGACCTCGCGCTCGGGCGCCCCGCGCCGTGCCTCATCTTGACCGGCCCCAACGCGGGCGGCAAGACCGTGGCGTTGAAAACCCTGGGCCTTCTCACCCTGATGGGGATGGCGGGGCTGTCGATCCCCGCGTCGCCCGACTCGACCGTCTCGGTCTTCCCGCGCGTCTTCGCCGCCGTGGGGGACGAGCAGAGCGTCGAGCAGGACCTGTCCACCTACTCGGCCCACGTCAAGCGCCTGAACGAGATCCTCGCCGGCGCGGACCGCGGCTCCCTCGTCCTGCTCGACGAGGTCGTCTCGGGGACCGACCCGCGGGAGGGGGCCGCCATCGCGCGCGGATTCCTCGAAACGCTGGCGGACCGCGAAGTCCGGGTGCTGGCCACGACGCACTTCGAGGAGCTCAAAGGCATCGCCTTCGAGGACCGGCGGTTCGAGAACGGGTCGATGGAGTTCGACGCGGAAGCGCTCCACCCGACCTACCGCCTCCGGATCGGCGTGCCCGGGCGAAGCATGGCGATGGAGATCGCGCGGGCGCTGGGCTTCCCCGAGGAGGTCCTCTCCAGGGCGCGGCGGTATCTCTCCGGGGCCGGCCAGGCGCTCGACGAGGTCCTGGCGCGCCTGGAACGGGAGCGGCAGAAGACCGCGGCGGAAGGCGCGGAGCTCGCGGCGAAGCGGCGCGAGGCGGAAGACGAGCGGCGCCGCCTCGAGGCCGACCGGGCGAAGACGCGCGAGGAGGAATCGAAGGCGCTGGCGGCGGCCCGCCGGAAGATCCTCGAGGAGACGCGCAGGGCGGAAGGAGCGCTCCGGGCGGTCACGGAGGAACTGCGCAGGGAGAAGAAGATCGAGACGGTCAGGAAGGCGTCCGAGGTGCTGCGCGAGTGGAAGGAGAAGGCCCGGGCCGCGGAGGAGGACCCGGTCGTCCGGGCGCTCGTCAGCCGGACGGCGCCGCTTCCCCCGGGCGCGGCGCTCTACGCCGGACAGAAGGTGTTCCTGACGACCCTCAACAAGGAGGGCGAAGTCGCGTCGGTCCCGGTCCCGTCGGACGGAGACGTCGAGGTCCTGGTCGGAGGGATGAGGGTTCGCGTGCCGCGGGAGCGGGTCCGCTTCTTCGCGGGAGAGGACAAGAGCGTTCCGGCGGGAGCGCGCCGGGACGCGCGCCGCGCCGGGGAAGCGGCCGAGGCGGTCTACATCCAGACGCCGGAGAACACGCTCGACATGCGGGGAATGTACGTGGACGACGCCCTTCCCGAGATCGACGCTTTCCTCGACCGGCTGTCGCTCGCCCAGGCGCCGCACGCCTTCCTCATCCACGGCCACGGGACGGGGGCCCTCAAGGCGGGGGTGCGGCGGCACCTGAAAGGTTCGCCGTACGCGAAGCGGTTCGTCCCCGCGCCCCGGGAACAGGGGGGCGACGGCGTCACGATCGTCGTGCTGGGTTAGGGCCGGCGGGAATCCCGGAAGGTCTTCCACGCCTCGCGGACGAGGGCGGGGTCGGTGAGAAGGTCGTACGCCGTGAGGGCGAGGCCGCGGACCCCTTCCATCATCCCCGCGACGCCCGCGGGCGACACCGTCGCCTCCGCGAACGCCCGGGTGTGGATCTCCACCCGCTCGCCGGAGGAGATCGGCACGTTCGGCTGGAGGGCCGGGACGACCCGGGAGACGTTGCCGATGTCCGAGGATCCCCGGTTCTTGTCGGTCGGCGCGCCGCTTTCGCGGAGTCCCAGGTGCGAGAGCGACCGGCGCCACGACGCGGCGAGCGCCGGGTTGATCTTCATCGCGGACAGCGTGTAAGGCCCGTCCTCCATCTCGAGGCGGCACCCGGTCGCCTTCGCGGCCGCCCGGGCGCACGCCTTGATCCGGGGAACGGTCTCGAGCAGCTGGGAGTCGTCCTCGCCGCGGACGTAGAAGTAGGCCTGGGCGCGCTCGGGGACGATGTTGGGGGCCTGCCCTCCCTCGGTGATGATGCCGTGGACCTTCACGGTGTCCGGGAGGTGCTGGCGCAGCGCCGCGATCCCCTGGAACAGGAGGAGGACGCCGTCGAGCGCGTTGATGCCGTGCTCGGGGTAGGCGGCGGCGTGCGACGCCTTGCCGCGGTAGGTGAACCGGATCTTGTGGAGGGCGAGGTACCCCTTGGCCACGTGGCGGCGCGAGGAGGCGTGGACCATCATCGCCGCGTCGATCCCGCGGAAGACGCCCTCCTTGACCATCCGCGCCTTGCCGTACCCCATTTCCTCGGCCGGCGTCCCGATGGCCAGGACGCTGCCCGCCCGGAGCCGCCCGGCCCCGAACGACGCCAGCGCCGCGGCCGCGCACGCCGAGGCGACGCCCCCGACGTTGTGGCCGCAGGCGTGCCCGATCCCGGGGAGGGCGTCCATCTCGCACAAAAGCGCCACGCGCGGGCGGCCCCTGCCGAACCGGAACTCCGCGAGGAAGGCGGTGTCCATCCCGGCGATCCCGCGGACGACGCGGAATCCTCTCTCCTCGAGGAACGAGGACAACGTTTCGGATGTCCGGGTCTCGTGCAGGGCGAGCTCGGCGAAAGCCGTGACGTCCGCGAGCATCCGCTTCGCGTCGGGGGCCATCGCATCCGCCGTGGCGAGAATTTTTTTTCGCGCGGGGTCCATGGGGTCCTTGCGTCGGAACCATCTTACCACCGAACGGGCGGCGGCGGGACCGGAGACAGGACGCCGGAATTGCGCTATAACGTTCGAACGATCACGCCCTCTTGTGCCGGGTTGCGTCGAAGGCGCAGGATGGAAAGGGAGCCGATGAACGGCAGGGAGAGCGGATGACGCGGTGGAAATCGTTCACGGTCGAGGCGCGCCGGGAAGCGGTCGAAGCGCTCTCGTACTTCTTCACGACCCACGGGGCCCTCGGCATGGCCTACGACGAACAGTTGTTCGGCCCGAACGGCGACCCGGCGGATCCGCTGCCCGCCCCGGGCGATCCGACCAAGCTGACCGCCTACTTCCCGTGGGAGGCCGACCTCCACGCGGTGAAGAGGGAGTTCCTCGAATTCCTCCCCGTGCTCGCCGAGTCTTTCGGGACCGCGACCGGCGAGTTCGTCGAGGCGACCGAGATCACCGACGGCGGGTGGGCGGAAACGTGGAAGGAGCATTTCAAGCCCAGCCGCCTCGGGCGCCGGATCACCGTGAAACCGTCCTGGGAGCCGTACGCCGCGTCCGCCGAGGAAGTCGTCCTGACGATCGACCCCGGCCAGGCGTTCGGCACCGGGACGCACGAGACCACG
>JBLNEU010000277.1:0-5767 GCA_050263015.1 Deltaproteobacteria bacterium
CTCCCACGCGTTCGATTTCCTTGACTTGAAGGACGCGCAACAGTCTGACCTGGGCCTGGGCTGGGAGCTCTCCAATTTCATCGAGGAAGATCGTGCCCTTGTTGGCCCGTTCGAATCGCCCCCTCTTTTGATTGATGGCCCCGGTGAACGCTCCCTTCTCGTGACCGAAGAGCTCGCTTTCGATGAGTTCAGGGGAGATCGCGCCGCAGTTGACGACGACGAAGGGGCGGTCGCCGCGGGAGGACGCGTCGTGGATGCCGCGCGAGACGAGCTCCTTCCCGGAACCGGTTTCCCCATCGACGAGCACGGGCAGCTCCGAGCCGGCCACGCGGCGGATGTTCTCTATCAGTCTTTTGATAACAGGGCTTTCTCCCTCAAGACCGAACGTGTCGGACGAGGGTTTCCGGGCGGCTGCGGACACCGGTCCCGGAGGGTCTCCGTCCAATCGCATTCCCTGCGCGACGGTGGGGGGGTCGGGCCCGGGCGACTGTTTCTCGCGGAGGAAATGGATCTGGTATGGGCCGATGCGGAATGTCTGACCGCCTTCGAGGGCGGCCTGGGTCACGCGCTTTCCGTCCAGGTACGTCCCGTTCCGGCTTGCGTCCGCGAGGAAATATTGCTCTCCCACCCGGAAGATGCGCGCGTGCAGGCGCGACACGGACGGGTCCGGCAGCAGTAGGTCGGCATCCGCGCCCCTGCCGATGCGCGTCTCCGTCAATCCGAGACGGATTTCGACGTTGAGGCCGTTCGTGACGGAAACCGAGAGTCGGGCCGGGCTCTCCGACGGGATCATGGACGGACCTCCGCTTTTGCGACGGAGTTCGAGCAAAAGGAATGCCGGAATCTTATACTATTTCCGCTTGCGGCGCACTCCGCGACGCTGTGCGAGCGATCCGGCCAGCGCGGTCAGCAGGAAGATGATGGTCCCGGCCCCGGCGTCAGTCCCGCCCGGCCGGGCGACCGAGCAGCCGCCACCGCTTGCCCGGGGCGGGGGGGCGGGCCCGGACCTGAATGAAAAAACCGCGAGTGCGCTGTTGTCGAGCCCGTCGTCCGCCCGCAGGCCGATCTCATAGACGCCTTTGACGTCGGGGGCGAGCATCGCGTTGTCCGTCCCGCCGATGGGCGAGAGCGTCGCCGAGCTTCCGGGCGGGCGGGAGACGAGCACCCAGTCGAAGGCGATCGACTGGCCGAACGCCTCGACGTCCGGGTCGGTCGCCAATCCCGTAAACGTGACCGGCACGACGTTGTCCGTGGAAGACGGGCCTGCGATTGTCGCCACGGGGACGGCGTTGACGTGGATCACGGCGTAATCGGTCCCCGCGGGAACGCGCCGGGGGGCGGATTGTGAGACCGTGAGGGACACGGTGTAATCGCCGGGGACGTCGGGCGTGAACGACGCCGTCGGCGACGTCGATGACAGCGTGGCGCCGGAGCCGGCCGGCTTCGCCGGCAGGGACCATGCGTAGGCGAGGGTGTAGCCGTAGCTTGCCGGATCGAACGCCCCGGAGCTGTTTTCGGACGAGAGGGCGACGGTTGCCCCCGGCGTTGCCGCCACGGGGGCCGTGATGGACGCGACGGTCTCGGAGACCGCCCGCAGCGCGTTCACCTTCCCGTTCCCCCAGTTCGTGTCGGGCGCGGGCACACCCGCGGGCAGGTCCGCCGTCTTCAGGAGCCGCGCGCGCATCCGGTGCCCCGACAGAGACGGGTTGGACTCCCAGGCGAGCGCCGCGATGCCGGTCACGTGCGGGGCGGCCATGCTCGTCCCCTGCAGGATGGCGTAGTTGTCGTTTCCCGTGACGATTCCGGGTTGGAAGCCGCTCCCGAGGAACGGATCGAGCGATCTCGCGGAGTAGATGGCGGCGCCCGGCGCGGCGACGTCGGGCTTGAGCCGGCCGTCCCTTGTCGGCCCGAGGCTGCTGAACGCGGAGATGTCGCCGATCGCGCCGGCGCCGGCCTTGGTGTTGAACGACCCGGCCGCGACGACGTCGCGCGCGTTGGCCGGTTCGATGACCGTGCCTGCCTCCGCGGTCACGCCCGGGTCGAACGATCCGGACTCGATGTCGAGGTAGCCGTCGATCCTCCCGCTTCCGCCGTTGCGCGTTCGCTCGAGCCGGATGGTTCCTCCGTGGACCGTGCCGCCGGAGAAGAAGACCTGGAAATGCGTGCCTCCGTTCGGGGGCTGGTCCGAGCGGACCGATGCCGTACCTCCCGGGATGGAAGCCGAGACGTCGTAATGGTCCGCGCCGTCCGCCCAGATGTCGACCGGGAAGTCCGCGGGCGCGACCGCGAGGGGAATCGTGACCGCCCCGAAGGGGGGGAGATCCGCCCGGAAATGCTCCCCCACGGTCCGCTCGTTTCCCGCCGCAACGACGATGACCCGGGGCGTCGCGCCGTTGGCCTTTGCGCTGACCGACTGCTCGAAGCCGCTGGTGCCGTCGTGGGGTCCCGCCATCACGCCGAGGCTGATGTTGACGGCCACCGGGCCTGCGCCCGCGGCGAACAGGATCGTGTCGATCTCCGCCGGGATGTCCGTCGTCTGGAAAGTGCTCTTGTGGACGACAAGCTGCGCATCGGGCGCGATCCCGGTGTAGAGGCCGCCCGACGAGTATCCGTTTCCGGCCGCGATTCCCGCCACGTGCGTCCCGTGCCACGCGGTGTCGACGCCGGCGTCCGCCTTGTTCGGAAACCATCGGGCCACGCGCGGCTGCGCCGGATCGCCGTTGACGTGGAAGTCGCGGTGGCCCTGCGAGAGCCCCGTGTCGACAAATCCCACGAACGTTCCCGCCCCGGTGTAGGGAGCCGGCAGGCCCGTGCCGCCGGCCTGGACGTCGTCCGCGAAAACCGCCGGGCGGCTGGCGTCCAGGAGAGGTCTCGCCCTTTTTCCCGACTCGATGTAGGCGACGGATGGCCAGTTGGAGACGTACCGGGCCGCGTCCCGGGGGATGGCTCCCGCGTAGAGGCGGGGATGGACCGCGGACGCGCGTCCGCCGAGACCCAGGACCTTCCGCGGGATGTCGGGATCGTCCCCGGACAGGTGGATGAAGACGGGGAAGGAAGCGGCGTACCGGGCCGGCGCGCCCAGGATCCTTTCCTGGACCGCCTCGACGGCGGGCTCGCCCGCGTCCCGGGCAAGCGGCTCGATCTTCCGCAGGTCGGGGACGATGTCCACGCCCGAAAGGGACGCCGCCCCCCACGCGACGATCGTCGCGGACGCGAGAGATCTGCGGAGGAAGACGCTTTGCATCGCCGTGTCTCCGGATACCTACATGGTCCGGAGGTTCGATGCCCCTTCGTAATAGATGATTCGATCCAATGCGAGGAGGCGGGGGAGGCCGGCCGGAGGGCCGGAAACCGAGAGATTGATGCCGTCGCGGCTCCGGACGGCGAAACCCGCGTCCTGGACGGCTTTCACCTCCTCGTACGAGGGAAGGTTCCGGAACCGGATGAAGAACGGGACCGGCTCGTCCTCCTTCCCGTTCCCGAACGCGCGCAGCGCCGACAGGAGAAAGGCGGGGTGGAACCGGGTCAGCGTCCGCGGCGGGCAGAGGTATCGGACTTTCCGGACGGCGTCCTCGGCCAGCAACGGAGGCGTGTTGACGACGTCGAGGAGCAGGACCGCAACGTTGTCAAACGAGTCGAGCAGCGAAATGCCGGACCGCTCGAGCAGCGCCGACTGGTTCAGGAAAACGTCGGAGCGGAACACCACGACGGCCGCGAAAGGGGACGGCTTGGGGCCCTTGAGGAGCGACGCGATCCTCTCGTCGGCCTTCGCCCGCAGCAGCTCTTCCGTCTTCGGGGCGAGCCGTGCGCGCTCCTCCGGGCAGGCGGACAGCGCGAGGGCGCAGGCGAGCAGGGAGGCAACAAGAGTCGGCCGGCGGATCATTTCCCGGAGGGCTTGAGAAACCCGAGGCGGAAGGTCGCGTCCAGGTATCGGCCGTCGTCGAAGCGGCTCTTGAGCTGGGCGGTGCGGACGACGACCGGAAGCGGGCCGTTCTCTAGCCGCGAGAGGAGATTGACGACCTCGAGATAGGTGACGTTCTCGATCTTGAGGTCGAACGCGTCTTCGGCGAAATATTCCCCGTCCCGGCTCCCCGCGGACTTGAGAACGACCGACGCCTGGGGGAATCCCGCCTCCTGGACCGTCGCCGTCAGCCGCGACAGCACGGATTCCGACGCGTCGGCGACCGCCGCGACCCGGGCGGCCCTCGGGCGGACCTCCCGGTCCAGCCGCTCGAGCTCCGGGCGCATCCCGCGCAGCTCGGCCAGCTCGCGCTCGGCGAGAGCCGAGGCGCGCGACAGCGTTCTCACCCTGCTCACTCCCGGAACCACGGCGAAGAAGACGAGCAGGATCACGGCCGCCGCCGCCCCGCCAAGGACGAGGAACGTCCGCTCGCGGCTACGAAGCACGCCGGCCCCCGTTGGTCTCGATCAGGATCGTGAACCGGACGTTTCCCCCGCGCGCGCTTCCCCCGGTTTCCTGGACCGTCACTCCGGCCGCGGGGCCGAACGCGTCGGCCAGCGAGGCGCGGAATGTCTCCACGACCTGGGACGAACCGGCCTCTCCGACGATGCGCAGTTTCCCCGAATCGAACGCCGCCTCGCGCACGGCGATGGTCTCGCGCGCGGGGAGCGATTGGGAGACCTTTGCCAGCATCCCGTAAGGGCCCGCGACGTCGGCTCCGAGCTCCTTCTGCTGCTTGGCGAGGGATTGAAGCTTTTCCTTCATCTGGACGGTTTCCCGGACGATATTCCTGACCTCGGGGACCGCCGCGACGAACTCCTTGCGGATCTGCGCCCGGACCTGCCCGACCTTCCGGCCTTCCGCCCAGCTGACCATCTCGATTGCGCCGGCGGCCGCCAGGATGGCGAAAGCCCCCGCCGCCGCGGCGATCGCGACCCGCCGCTTCTCCCGCTTTCTCTCGGCGTCCGTCGCGGCCGAGGTCCGCAGCGAGAACCCGCCGGTCTCCGCAACGGAGAACGGGACGAGGGCGGCCCCGTAGGCGGGAAGCGCGCCGTCGCCGGGGTCTCCGGGCAGCTTGATCCGCAGCGCGTCGCTGATCCGGGCCGCGATGGCTCCGGGGATGCCGCCCAGGACCGTGATCGGAAGGGGGGGCTTCGCGCCTTGCGCCTCGTCGAGCAGCGATCCGATCTCCTGCTCGACCTCGGGCGCGATGCCGGCCGGGTCGGCCGGGAACTGGCGCGCCCGGAGCACGCCGCCCCCGGACAGGCGCAGAACGACGATTTCGCCGATGCCCGAGACGATGATCCCGTCGGCGGGAGCCTTCGCGGCGAGGGCGGCGCACAGGAGCGCAACGTGGTCCGTCACCACCCGGTCAAGGCGGAAGCCGCCCTCCTGGACGGCGGCGGCCGTCTTCTCGACGGCGGACCGCCGGGCCGCGACGGCAAGGTGCGAGCCGGGCTCGGCCCCGCGCGGGGGGGGCAGCAGGTCCGAGAGGA
Source organism: Deltaproteobacteria bacterium (assembly GCA_050263015.1). GTDB lineage: Bacteria > Desulfobacterota > Deferrimicrobia > Deferrimicrobiales > Deferrimicrobiaceae > JBLMWX01. The sequence continues at coordinate 5,458 of JBLNEU010000277.1, forward strand.
TGTCGTCGTCGTCGATCGGAAGGTTCCCCTCGAGCTCCGAGACGTGCATCTTCTTCGCCCGCCGCAGGTCGGGCACGGGCAGCTGGATCCGCCTGAGGTACGTCCACGAGGGGGGGATGGAAACCACCGCGGGGGGCAGGCCGTTTCCGCCCGACGCCCCGCGGATCTGCTCCTCCAGGCGGCGGAAATCGTCCGCGTCCCCGAACGGTTCCGAACACGGCACGGTCGCGGAGGCGACGGCCTTCGTTGCGAACGGGGACTGCTCCCACACGAAGGCGGAAAGCGACTGCCGGGCGATCGATATGCCGAG
>JBLNEU010000278.1:0-3317 GCA_050263015.1 Deltaproteobacteria bacterium
GCTCCGGCCCATCTACCGGAAGACCGCCTCCCTGGGCCACTTCGGACGGGAGCTGCCGGAGTTCACGTGGGAGAGGACGGACAAGGCCGCGACGCTCCGGCGGAAGGCGGGACTGTGAGCCCGAGGGGAAGGGAGACTTCGGTGATGGGCCGCGGGACGGGAAGCGACATCAGGGATTTCCGGCTGGCGAAAGCGGGTCGGAACCGCGTCGAGTGGGCGAAGAAGGACATGCCGGTCCTCCGGGCGATCGGCGAGCGGTTCGCCCGGCAGAAGCCGCTGAAAGGGATCCGGATCGCGGCGTGCCTCCACGTCACCACGGAGACGGCGGCCCTCATGCAGGTGCTGGCCGCGGGCGGCGCGAAGGTCCATCTCTGCGCGTCGAACCCGCTGTCCACGCAGGACGATGCCGCGGCGTCCCTCGTCGCGCACGACGGCATTTCCGTCTACGCCATCAAGGGCGAGAACCGGAAGACGTATTACGGGCACATCCTCCAGGCGCTGGCCGTGGCGCCCCACGTGACGATGGACGACGGGGCGGACCTCGTCTCCGTGATCCACACGCAGAAGAAGGAGTATCTCCGGGACGTGGTCGGCGGGACCGAGGAGACGACGACCGGGGTCATCCGCCTGCGGGCCATGGCGGACAGGAAGGTCCTGCGCTACCCGATCGTCGCCGTCAACGAGGCCAAGACCAAGCATTTCTTCGACAACCGGTACGGGACGGGACAGTCGACGCTCGACGGGATCATGCGCGCGACCAACCGGCTCCTCGCCGGGTCGTGCTTCGTCGTGGCGGGCTACGGGTGGTGCGGCCGGGGGCTGGCCATGCGCGCCCGGGGGATGGGAGCCCGGGTGCTCATCACAGAGATCGACCCTCTTCCCGCGCTCGAGGCCGTGATGGACGGGTTCGAGGTCGTGCCGATGGCCCAAGCCGCGCCCGTGGGCGACATCTTCTGCACGCTGACCGGCGACATCCACGTTCTCCGGGCGGAGCATTTCCGGAAGATGAAGGACGGCGCCATCGTCTGCAACTCGGGCCACTTCAACGTGGAGATCGACATCCCGGCCCTCGCCCGGATGGCGAGGTCGGTGCGGACCGTCCGGCCCTTCGTGCAGGAGTACCGGATGCGCGACGGGCGGGCGCTCCACGTCCTGGCGGAGGGGCGCCTCGTCAACCTCGCCGCCGCGGAAGGGCACCCCGCCCAGGTCATGGACATGAGCTTCGCCAACCAGGCGCTCGGGGTGGAGTACCTCCTGCGCAACCGCAGGAAACTCGAGAAGAAGGTCTACGATATCCCCGTCCCGATCGACAAGGAGATCGCGCGGCTCAAGCTCAAGGCGCTGGGGACGACGATCGACCGGCTGACTCCCGAGCAGAAGAAGTACCTCGCCTCGTGGGAGATGGGCACGTAAGCTCCGTCCCGGTCCGCCACGGACATGCGGACACGCCCCGGAAGGCGCTGCGCCTTCGGGGGCTCCGCCTGCGCTTCAGGCCGCGCCGGCCCGGCATTATTTGTGAGCGTGCCCCGCGGTCATCTCCCAGCGGTTCTCATCCCGTCGCAGTCTGAGACACTCCCACGTTCTGAGGTGTGCACGGCGTCCGCTTCGCGCCTCCGGCCACTCGACGAAATACCCGGAGTGGCGGGAGCGCACGCCGGGCCTGAACAAGCGGTCTTCCGCTCGGCGGACCCCCCGTCGGCTTGCAGCGCCTTCCGGGCCGGATGTACGTGCAAATCGGCGGCGGCGGGCGGTGCTTGCGATGCCTGCGGGCCATCTAAAGAAGTGGCCGGAAGAAGAGGAGCTTTCCCCTCCTTGAAGAGAGCGGGGGCCGACGAGGTCCCCGTCGTTCTTCCGGCCTCCTTTGTGTCCGGCCCGTGGCTGGCGGGGACACCCCTTCCCTCCGTCCCGGGCCGGAATCACGACTGTCCCCGTGACCGCGGACGTCCCGAGGCGGCGCGTCAGCGGCGGGCGCCCCTGAGAAGGACGGCCCCGGTTGCGGTGAAGAGGACGTCCGGAAGCCACGCGGCGGCGGCGGGCGGGAGCATGCCTTTGCGTCCGAGCGACAGCGACGCCGACAGCGCCATCCAGCAGAAGAACCCGACCAGGAGCCCCGTGCCGATGCTTCTCCAGACGCCCCCCCTGCGCGGCGCGAAAAGGGAGAGGGGAATGGCGATCGTGCTGATGACCACGTTGAGCAGGGGGTAGGAGATCTTGGCGTTGAGATCGACCTCGTGGCGCCGGACGTCGTACCCCCTTCCCCGCGAATCCGCGATGTAGTCGGACAGCTGGGCATAGGTCATCTCCTCGGGCGGGGTCTCCCCGTCGAGGAACGCCTGGATCGTGGCGGGAAATTCGAAGTCCCTCTCCCGGAAGGCGGCCGGCTCGGCCGACGAGGAGAACAACCGCTCCTTCCCGTCCCGGAGCTTCCAGAGCTCCCCCTCCCCCGCCGTCGCGAGCCGCGCGTCGACGCGCCTCGCGAGACGGAAATCGCGGTCGAGCTCGAGGTACTGGAACCCGTGGAGCTCCCCGCGGGCCGCGTCCACCACCTGGGCCGACAGGATCCCGTCGCCCGCCCGGACCCAGTACCGGTTCAGGGAGAACTGGGCCGCCACCTTTCCCGGGCGCACGCGGAGCCGCGCGATCTCCCGCGCGCCGCGGTTCGCGCGGGGCGCGAGGATCTCCGAGGTTCCCAGCGCCAGGACCGAAAACGCCGCGCAGCCGGCGAGGAGGGGCGCGCAGGCGCGCAGCAGGCTGATCCCCCCGGAGAAGAGCGCCGTGAATTCGTTGGCGCGGGCCCGCAGCGAGACCGTGATGAGAACCGCGAGCAGGACGACGACGGGCGATATCATGACGAAGATGTTCGGGATGCGGTAGAGGTAGTAGAGGGCCATCTCTCCCATCGCCGCGTCGTACCGCAGGAAGTCGTCCGCGCGCTCGACGAAGTCGATCACCACGAAGAGCGTGAGGAACCCCGCCGTGCAGGCGGCCGCCATCTTGAGGAACTCGCGCGTCATGTAACGCGTGACGATGGTCATCAGCGGCTCCCCGGCCAGCCGAAAAGGGACGGAATCGAGATCATCCGCGACTCCGAGCGCCAGAGGATCCAGCCGGCGAGGCAGATCCCGATCGCGTTCGGCAGCCACAGGAGGAGGGCCATGAGGCCGGGGGCCGACGACTCGACGCCCCGGGCGGCCGCGATGAACAGATAGTAGGCGAGGATGATGACGACGGTGAAGGCGAGGGCGGGCGACCGCACCCGCGCGCGCTGGGACAGGCCGAGGGGGATGGCGAGCAGCCCGAAGGCCAGGCAGGAGGCC
>JBLNEU010000279.1:0-4589 GCA_050263015.1 Deltaproteobacteria bacterium
GCCCGGCGGGGAGACGGCGCGCCGGAGGTGGGCCGCGTAGATGTCGTCGTCGGGACCGCCGACGTCCGGAGCCGGGAGGTGCACGTCTACGACCGTCTCGGGGGAGCGAACCACCTCTACCTCGACGGGACCGTTCTCGACCCGTCCCTTTCGCAGGATCTCTTCCGCTTCAGGAAGGCGCCCGGCGAGGAGGTGGTGGACGGATGACCGGGATCCCAGGCCCGGGCCGGGGGATCACCGTCCGCATTCTCACCCTCGGCTGCGCGAAGAATTCCGTGGATGCCGAGGTGATGGCCGGCCTCCTCGCGGACGCGGGGTACGAGGTCGTCCCCCGGGGGCGGGCGGACGTCGGCGTGGTCAACACGTGCGGCTTCATCCGCGACGCGAAGGAGGAGTCCGTCGCGGAGATCCTCGCGATGGCCCGCGAGAAGGCCGGGGGGCGGATCCGGCGCCTGGTCGTCGCGGGGTGCCTCGCGGGCCGCTACCGCGCCGACCTGCCCGCGGCGCTCCCGGAGGTGGACCTGTTTCTCGGTCCCGGCGACATCCCCGCGATGCCGGACCTGATCGCGGAGATGCTCGCCGGCTCGGCCGAGCGGGCGTCCGCCGGGGCCCCGGCGGCCCTTCCCGACGTCGCCTATCGACGGCGCGTGCGGGAGAACGCCGGACCCTCGGCCTACCTCAAGGTGCTGGAAGGGTGCGACCACCGGTGCGCCTACTGCACCATCCCGTCGATCCGCGGCCCCCTCGCGAGCCGCGACGGCGATTCCCTTCTCGACGAGGCCCGGTCACTCGTCGAAAACGGCGCCCGGGAGATCAACCTTGTCGGGCAGGACATCACGTCGTTCGGGACCGACCGGGGGGCGGCGGGGCTCGCGCCGCTCGTCCGGAGGATTTGCGCGATCCCGGAGGTGCGGTGGGTCCGGCTCCTGTACCTGTACCCGACCGGGATCGACGACGCCCTGGTCGATCTCCTGGCGACCGAGCCGAAGGTGTGCCGCTACCTCGACATCCCCGTCCAGCACGCGGACCCGGACATCCTCCGGAGAATGGGCCGCCGTTACGGGCCGGCCGGCGTCGCGGAGCTGATCGCCCGCCTCCGGGAGCGCGTCCCGGGAATCTTCCTGCGCACGTCCCTCATCGTGGGGTTCCCCGGCGAGACGGCCCGCTCCTTCGACCGGCTCCTTCGCTTCGTGCACGAGGCGCGGTGGGACTACCTCGGGGTCTTTCCGTACTCCCGGGAGGAGGGGACGCCGGCGTACGCGATGAGGCCCCAGGTGTCCGAGGCCGTGAAAAGGGACAGGGCGCGCAAAGTCCAGGACGCCCAGGCGGACATCCTCGCGGCGCGGAACGCCGACATGGCCGGGCAGGAATTCGATGTCCTCGTGGAGGAGGTCCCCGCGCGGGGCCGCGCGCGGGGGCGCCACGCGGGCCAGGCCCCCGAGGTGGACGGGAGCGTGCTCCTGTCGGGCTACAGGGGGCCCGCCGGGCGGTTCGTCCGCGCCCGGGTGACGGGGTCGCGGGATTGGGACCTGCTGGCGAAACCGGTTGACACGGGGTCGCGGGCGGGTATACTAACGTAATTTTTCGGACAGGGGCGACGGATCCGCACCGCCGGGGTCGGCCCTTTTCGACAGATTGGCGGGGGACGATCGGACATGAAATCGATCAAGGACATGCTTCTCAAGATGAGGGAGGACCTCGTCCGCGAGATCGCCCGCCGGTCGAAGGCGAGCACGGCGACAGGCGTCCAGGACATCGGGGACATCCTCGATTCCGTCTCCGAGGAGAGGACCCGCGAGCTGGACCTCATCCTCACCGACCGCGAAAAGCAGAAGCTCAAGCAGATCGACGACGCGATCGACCGCATCGAGGAGAACACGTACGGCCTGTGCGAGGAGTGCGGGACCAAGATTCCCAAGCAGCGCCTGAAGGTCGTGCCGTTCGCCAAGTATTGCGTGGAGTGCAAGGAGATCATCGAGCGGGAGGAGAAGTACACCCGCGAGGAGCCGGAGGAGGGGATCAAGAAGGTTCCCGCCGGCAAAGTCGAGGAGTAGGCGGCGTCCGGGTCGCCGTTCGGCCGCGACCGTCCCCGGTCAGCCCTTCAGGCACTCCGGGTGGTACCAGCGGTCGGTTTCCCTGTTCCAGTACATCTCCTTCTTGAGCATGATGCCGCCGCATTTCGCGCAGGCCGCGTTCGGCCACGCCGCCCGCGCGTCCTCTTCGGGAATCCATGCGCCGTAGACCTTGCCGTCGTGCCTGAGCGGCTCCTTCCGTTTCCAGGATTCGTCCTCCGCGAACAGTTCCCTGATCCTGTCCATGAGCCCCATCGGAATGGCCTCCCGCGCGTTCTCCGGGACGATTATAAGGGCGGCCGCGTCCCGTTGCCAGCGCGTTCGGACCGACGACGCGAAAGCCGGCTCGCCGGGGCGCAGTTGCCTGAAGCCGGCGCTCAGTTCGCGACCGAAGTCGTCTTCCGGAACGCCGCGACCGCCCGGTTGTGGTCCGAGAGCGATTTCGAGAACTCGTGCGATCCGTCGTTGCGGGAGACGAAGTAGAGGTAGTCCGCGTCGGCGGGGCTCACGGCGGCCAGGAGGGACGCGAGGCCCGGGTTGGTGATCGGTCCCGGAGGCAGCCCCCGCCTGAGATACGTGTTGTAAGGGTTCGGCGTCCTCAGGTCCTTCCGCGTGAGAGTCTCCCCGAACTTCTCCAGCCCGTAGATGACCGTCGGGTCCATCTGGAGCGGCATCCCGATCGCCAGCCGCCTCCGGATGACCGCGGAGACGAGCGGCTTCTCCTCCGGGACCCCCGTTTCCTTCTCGATGATCGAGGCGATGGTCACGATCTGGCGCAGCGAGAACCCGGCGAGCCGCCCCTTCTCCTCTATCCCGGGGGCGAGCCGGCGGCGGAACTGGCGCACCATGATCCCGATGATCTCGTTTTCCGGCATGTACTTGACCAGCACGTACGTGTCCGGAAAGAGGAAGCCCTCCACCGTGTCGCCCGGGACGTCCAGGCGGGCCGCCAGTTCCGCCGACCGGGCCGCCGCGACGAAGGCGTCCGGGTCGGCGAGATCGGAATCCCCCAGGATCTTGGCGATGTCGTGGATGTTCGATCCTTCCGGGATCGTCACGCTGTACCGGGCCACTTCGCCCCGGACGAGCTTGCGCCAGACCTCGAACGCCGAGGGGGGCGCGGGGAACGCGTATTCGCCGCTCTGAAGATGGCGGCCCGTCGCCGTTCCGAGGACGAGGGCCCGGAACACGAGCGGATGGCGGAGCAGCCGGGACTCCTGGAGGATGACGGCGATCTCGGGGTAGCCGCTCCCCATGGGAACGAAGATGTTCCTGGCCTGCCAGCCCTCCCCGGGGTCGCGCTCGGCGGCGAGGAACGCCAGGAACGCGGCGGTCCCGAGAAAGAGCGTCAACGCGAGCGAGATGCCGAACCTGCGGGTGAACACGGCGCGGCTACTTCCGGCCCCTGAAGTCCAGGACGCACTGGAGGATGAATACGGCCGCGAGGCTGTCCCGGATCTCCTTCCGCCTGCCGCGGCCGACGCCGGACTCGATGAGGTGGCGTTCAGCCTGTGCCGTCGTCATCCGTTCGTCCCACATCTCCACGGGCAGTCCAAGGCGCTCCCGGATCTTCTCCGCGAACCGGATCGCCTTTCGGGCCTGGGAGCCCTCCCCGCCGTCGAGGTGAAGGGGGAGCCCGACCACCACGCCGGCCGCCTCGTACTCCCGGGCCAGGTGGGCGATCGACGCGATGTCCTTCTCGTCGCCTTCCCGCACGATCGGCGGCAGCGGCTGCGCGGTGATCCCCAGCGGATCCGACACGGCCATCCCGATTCGCCGGCTTCCGTAGTCGAGACCCAGAAGCCGTCCTTCCGGTATACTCATCGCTTTTCTCCCGGGAAAAGTTTACGGTCCGCGCGTCGCGACCGTCAACCGGATTGACGAAGGTCCCTCCGTCCGGTAAGACTATAAAAATGCTCGCGGAGGGCCGATGAAGGGGGCGATCACCGACGTGGCCGGCGTGCTCGTCGGCCACGAGCACGACCTCGTCCGCGGGTCCGGGGTGACGGTCCTTCTCTTTCCGGGCGGGGCTGTCGGGGCCGCCGATATCCGGGGGGAAGCCGCCGGGACGCGCCAGATGGATTCCCTCCTGCGGCCGCACCCGGCGGAGCGGATCCAGGGCCTCGTCCTGGCGGGTGGCAGCGCGTTCGGGCTCGACGCCGCCTCCGGCGTGATGCGGTGGCTCGAGGAGCGGGGAGAAGGTTTTCCGACGCCGGCCGGGGTCGTCCCGATCGTCCCGACGGCGGTGATCTACGATCTCGGGTTCGGCGACGCGGCGTTCCGGCCGACCGCCGACATGGGATATGCGGCAGCCTCGAAGGCCGCCCGCTCCGTCCCGGAGCGCGGCTCGGCGGGGGCCGGCGCCGGAGCGACGGTGGGCAAGGCGTTCGGCATCGGCCGGGCGATGAAGGGCGGATTCGGCACGGCAAGCGCGGCGGGGGCCGGCGCCCTGGTCGGGGCGTGCGCGGTCGTCAACGCGTTCGGGGACGTCGTCGATCCCGCCACCGGCCGGGCGCT
>JBLNEU010000280.1:0-4187 GCA_050263015.1 Deltaproteobacteria bacterium
TCGTCGCGGCCTTCCCCGTCCTGGCGGCGATGCCCTCGTTCCATCCGATCCCCGCCCTCTCGGCGCCGCAAGGCGCGGGGACGGCGACCGCGGCGACAATTGCCGCGACGCAGAGGGCCACGGCGGCACGACAAGCAGTCCTGACTGATACCGGTCGAGACATCATGGGACGATCCTCGCTTCGTTTGTGATCGATGTTGGCGTCATGCACCGTTTCAGCACCCGTCGATTCCCTCCGCGCCCGCGTCGGCCGCCTGGCCCACCTCGACGCCGGCCCCGGAGTAGAGTTTCGCGATCTTTCCCTTGACGACCTTGATCGTGATCCTGTCCTTGCTCGAGGCCACTACGCGGCCCCGGACGCACACGGCACCGGACTCCCTGATCTCGACGTCCCGCATACCCACGGGAAAAGCCGCTCCCTTCCCGCCGTTCAACTGGACGACGACCTTGTCGCCGTCGACGGCCATCACCGTCCCGGACGCTCCCCCGGCGAAGCACGGCCAGGCCAGAAAGGCCGTCGCCAGAAAGGCCGCCGTGAATAGAGTTGCCGCTCGCCTCATCTCCCCGTCCTTAGCCGGTCTGGCATTCGGTCTTCTTCCGCGCGGCGAAGGCCATGGATTCCATCGTCGGCCTCGCTTGCGTCACGATGCGCTATGCCGGAGCCCCGGTCTGGGAGGGCGCCGTCACCAAGTCGGTCCTCGGGCCCCGGACGGCATCCCTTCCGGCGCCGGGCACGGCGGCCGGCTGCCGGGCCCCCGGACGGGGAACCCGGCCCGCCGGCTCGTCCGCCGCGGGATCCTGCCCCGCCCGGGACGACTCGACGCCCTGGACCATCTTCAGGATTCTCGACACCGACATCTCCATCGAGTTGGACTGGCCGTTCAGTTCCTGCGCGGACTTCGCGATCTCGTCGGCGTTGGCGGCCGTACGCTGCGTCACCTGGTCCACCTGGGTGATCGCGCGACCGACCTCGGCGATCCCGCGCGCCTGCTCCTTCGACGAGACCGAGATCTCCGCCGCAAGCTGGGTCATGCTCTTCACCGCGGATTCCACGACGAGAAAGTCCTTGTGCGTCTTCTCCATCAGTGTCGTGCCGCCGTTGATCTTCCGGACCGACTCTTCGATCAGGTCCGAGGTGTTCCGCGCCGCCCCCGTCACCCGCTGCGCGAGGCTGCGCACCTCCTCGGCCACCACGGCGAATCCGGCCCCGGCTTCCCCGGCGCGGGCGGCCTCGACTGCCGCGTTCAGCGCCAGCAGGTTGGTCTGGAACGCGATCTCGTCGATGGTCTTGATGATCTTGCCGGTCTCCACGCTGGTCGCGGAGATCTCCTTCATCGACACGAGGGTCGCGCCCATCGAGGCGTTCGCCCGCTCCACGCTTTCTCCGACCTTGTCCGCCAGCGTCTTGGACTCGGCGGAATTCTCCGAGTTCTGCGTCACCATCGCCGACACTTCCTCCATCGCGGCGGATGTCTCCTCGAGGGAGGAGGCGCCCTCCGCGGCGCCCTCCGCGAGGACCCGCGCCGACGAGGACAGCGACATGGCGGTCGACAGGATCTGTTCCGAGTTTTCCGACAGGGACGCGACGACGACTTTCAGGTCGCGCGATATCACGGACGAGAGGCCGATCCCGAGGACGAGTGCTCCCCCCACGCCCGCGATGGCGATGACCAGGAGCGTGACCCCGGTGGCCCCGACCTGCCGGTTGGAATTCCGGACGGCGACATCGGTCGCGGAGATGTTCATTTCGAGAAGCTTGTCGAGCAGGAGCTGCGCGGTGCGGAACTTGTCGCGGGCGTCGTAGCTCGCGATCTCGTACGCTTCCGCCTTGTCCGCCTTCGTGCCATCCAGCAGCGCGATCACCTTCTCGTGTTCCTTCTTGTAGGCGGTCCATGCGGTCTGGAACTCCTGCCACAAGGCCGCTTCCTCGCCCTTCTTGGGCAGCGGGGCGTAGATGGCCCACCCCTTGTCGGCCTTGGCCCAGGCGGTGCCGAGGTTCTTCCTCTGCCCGGCCAACTCCTGGGGGGTCAGCTGGGGGAGGAACATGACGAGCTCCACGCGCCGGATCACGTCCTGCCCGTCCTTGATCATCCAGAGGCCGTTGACGGACGGAAGGTAAAAGGTGTTGATGGCGTTCTGGGTCTTGCTGGCGCGATGCAGCCCCCAGTAGCCCATGACCCCGACGGCCGCGGCGATGACCGCGACGCCGACGAACCCGCAGATCAGCTTCTTCCCCAATGTCGCCTTCCTGAACATTCCGCGGCCCCCTCGTGCGGGGAGGTAGATCCTCGCGACGGCAAGGATCCCGACGGGTCTATCGGAAGGAAGCGCGAAAATCTTTCCTTTCACCCGGAAAAATTCGTCCATTCCTGTAAGCGAATATATGGCGTGGCGCGCGGACGCCCTTTCGGGAAGGCGACGTTCGGGGCGCTGCTATCGGGCGCCCGGGTTCCTCCGGGCGCCGCGCGCCGCGCGGATCCCGGAAAAATATCCCGATTTACCGGGTCGGCCACGTGCGAAACGCCCCGGCCGGGGCCGGCGGTCTGATCGCCCTGGCGCCGAGGCACGCTGGGCGAAGGGGACCCGCCTCCGGTGGGAATTGTTATCGATTGAACGGGGCGTCCGGGCGGATCGCCGGGGCCCGCGCGACGGGACCCGCCGGCGAATCCGGCGGACGGGCCGGGATTGAAGACCGCCCGTCCGCGCCCGCGTCAGGGGACGAGCACGACCTTGCCCGTCGTCAGCCGCGCGGCGAGCCGCCGGTGCGCCTCGGCCGCCTGCGCCAGGGGGAGCTCCGCCCCGATCCGGACGTCGAGCTCGCCCCGCGCGGTCCAGCCGAGGACGTCGTTCGCCCGCTCGAGAAGCTCCTCCCGCGTCGCCGTGTAGTGGGCAAGGGATGGACGGGTGAGAAAAAGCCCCCCCTTCGCGTTGAGGATCTGCGGGTCGAAGGGGGGCACCGGGCCGCTCGACTGGCCATAGAGGACGAGACAGCCCCGTCCCGCAAGGCACGACAGGCTCTTCTCGAAGGTCGTCCTTCCCACGGAGTCGTACACGACCTGGACGCCCAATCCTCCCGTGAGCCGCCGTGTCTCGGCCTCGAAATCCTGCTCGCCATAGAGGATCACGTCGTCGGCGCCCGCCTTCCGCGCGAGCTCCGCCTTCTCGGGCGTCGATACCGTGCCGATCACCCGGGCCCCGCGCCGTTTCGCGATCTGGACGAGGAGGAGGCCGACGCCGCCCGCGGCGGCGTGCACGAGGCACGCGTCACCGGCCTTCAAGGGGTACGTCGCGTGAGCGAGGTAGTGGGCGGTCATTCCCTGGAGCATCACGGCGGCCGCCGACTTCGCATCGACCCGTTCCGGAAGCGGGACGAGCCGCCAGGCGGGGACCACCGCCTGCCCGGCGTACGAGCCGAGCACTCCCGCGTACGCCACCCGGTCCCCCGCCGCGACCCCGGTGACCCCGGGTCCTGCCTTCACGACGGTCCCGGCGGCCTCGTTCCCCGGGATGAAGGGGAGGGGGATCTTGTAGAGCCCCATCCGCTGGTAGATGTCGATGAAGTTGACCCCGATCGCCTCGAGACGGACGAGCGCCTGGCCTTCCCCGGGTTCCGGTTCCGGGCATTCCTGCAACGCCATGACTTCGGGGCCTCCGCAGGCGTGGACGCGGATCGCCTTCATGGGGCCCTCCTAACGGTTGACCGCGCGCATCGCGGGCTCGGGGTAGCGTGTTCCCGCAGCCGCACCGGGGGGGAACGCCCTGTCGATCCGGGCGACGTCGTCGGGCCCGAGACGCACGCCGAGCGCCCCCGCGTTTTCCTCCAGCCGGCTCACCCGCTTCGTCCCCGGGATCGGGACGATGTCCCCGCCGCGGGCGAGGAGCCACGCCAGGGCGATCTGTGCCGGGCGGCACTTCTTCTCCGCCGCCATCTCCTCGAGGCGCCGCACGAGCGCCAGGTTCCGGGCCAGGTTGTCCCCCTGGAACCGGGGCGAGCTGCGCCGCCAGTCGCCTTCCGCGAGGTCGCCTTGCCCCTGGATCCGCCCTCCGAAGATGCCCCTCCCCAGCGGGCTGTAGGCGACAAACCCCACCCCGAGCTCCCGGCAGGTCGGGATCACCTCGCCTTCCGGGTCGCGCGTCCACAACGAATATTCGCTCTGAAGCGCGGCGATCGGGTGGACGGCGCACGC
>JBLNEU010000281.1:0-4146 GCA_050263015.1 Deltaproteobacteria bacterium
CGGATCGCCCCCCCCGCGAACGCGACCCCCATCCTGGCGCACCACGACTTGAGGATCTCTTCCTTCAGGAAATGGCCGAGCGCGGACGCCATTCCCTCCATCGTCTTCAAGGCGACGTTGCCGACGAACCCGTCGCAGACGAACACGTCCGCCTTGTCCAGGAAGAAGTCCCGTCCCTCCACGTTGCCCACGAACTGGACCGGCGTCTTGCGGAACAGCGCCGCGGTATCCCGCGTGAGGTCCGTGCCCTTGGACTCCTCTGCGCCGATGCTCACCAGCCCGACGCGCGGATGTTCGATCCCCAGGATCCTTCGGGCGTACGCCTCTCCCATGATCCCGAACTGGAACAGGTGCGACGGCTTGCAGTCGACGTTCGCCCCCGCGTCGATGAGGACGATCGGCCCGGTCGGCGTCGGGATCGTCGCCGTGATCGCCGGCCGCTCGATCCCGGGGATCTTCCGCAGGACGAGGAGCGCGCCCGCCATCACGGCGCCGGAATTTCCGGCGCTCATGAAGGACGACGCCTTCCCCTCCGCCACGAGACTCAAGCCCACCCGGATCGACGAATCCTTCTTCTTCCGGTAGGCGACCCCGGGGGTCTCGTGCATCTCGACGACGTCGGCGGCGTGGACGATCTCGACCTTCCCCGGCGGCGGGTCGGCGGACTTGAGCTCGGCGGCGATCGTCTCTTCCCGCCCGACGAGAACGATCGACAGGTCGAACTCGCGCGCGGCCCTGACCGCGCCCCGGACGACCTCGCGCGGGGCATGGTCGCCCCCCATCGCGTCAACTGCAATCTTCATCGCATGTGGGGATCGGGAGGATACCTATGCCTGGGGAATGACTTCCCGGCCCTTGTACGTCCCGCAATTGGGGCAGACGGCGTGCGGGCGCTTCGTCTGCTTGCACTGGGGGCAGAGGCTGCGCCCCGGATCGGAAAGCTTCTTGTGGGTCCTGCGCTTGTCGCGCCGGCACTTGGAGCCGCGTCTTTTCGGATTCGGCATGCTCTACTCCTTTTCTTCCCTCAAATTCTTCAGGACGTCGAACGGCTTCGCCTCGGCGTCTTCCCGGCAGGAGCACCGGGCGCGGTTCCTGTCGGCGCCGCACCGGGGACAGACGCCCTGGCAGTCATCCCGGCAAAGGATCTTGACGGGGAGCGCCAGCACGACCTGCTCCCAGAAGATGTCGGCGACGTCGATCCCGCCGCCGTCGTAGAACCCGATCTCCAGGTCGTCCCCGTGCAGCTCGATGTCCCGGGACTCCGCCGGGCCGTGGTCCCGGGGGACGAGGACGGCGTGGAACTCCTTCTCCATCCGGACGGCCACCGGCTCGGTGCACCGGTCGCACACGCCCTCCCCTTCGGCCGCGAACGACCCGCTCGTCACGAGATCCCGGCCCTCCAGGGACAGGAACAGGCTGGCCGAAACCAGCCGGCACGTCCGCAAAGGGTGAGGGTTCAATCCCTCGAGAAGCCTTGGTATCCACGCTTTCCCCCGGGCCGCGACGACGTCCAATCCGTCCCGGGGGATCTCGCTGATCCTTATATGCAAAGGACGCATTTCCCCGAAAATTAAAATGGATACTATAAAGAAGGCCGCCCCCCCTGTCAATCGCCAAGATGGCCTCCCGATGGCCGTTCCCGGATGGCTGCCCCGCCCGGGGGGACGCGGCATTCCCCGCGGCGCTCGCGCCACGGGACCCGATTAGTATATGATTAATTATCGGATTCCCCATGTTTTTCTTTCGGCGGCGCACCATTTCCACAGGCGCCCCAAAGCGCCGGGAAAGGAGCGGACGATGGAGGGGAAGCGGTTTGCGGTTCTCGTCGGAACGGTCGCCGTGGCCGGGTTGCTCGGCGGCGCGGCATCGAACCTCCTCATGACGGGGCCGGCCGCATTCGCAGAGCGGCAGGCGCCATTGAAGATCGTCCGGGCCGAGAAGATCGAGCTCGTGGACGCCCAGGGCCGCGCGCGGGCCTGGCTCGAGATCGACGGGGACGGCAACCCAGGCCTGTTCCTGGCCCGGGAAGGGTGCATCCTCGCGTCCTTCGGTCTCGTCGGCAACGGAAAACCGCGCCTGGACTTCGGCGACGACTGCAGCGTCAGGGCCCTGCTGAAGGTGGACGACGGGGGAAACCCGTCTTTCACGCTCTTCGACCGCGATCACAAGGCAGTCTGGAGGGCCCCGTGACGCGGGAGGGCGACGGAGCAATAAGGCACCCGGCCGTTGCGGGGCAGTTCTACCCGGCGGCCCCGCGCGACCTCGACCGGCTGGTGAGGCAGTTCACCCGGGACGGCGGGGAGAAGGTGCGGGCGCGGGCGGTCGTCGTCCCCCACGCGGGATACGTCTACTCCGGGGGCGTGGCCGGCGAAGTATTCTCGACGCTTGAGCTCCCGGACCGCCACGTCATCTTCTGCCCCAACCACACCGGCCTGGGCGCCGATGCCGCCATCATGGCCCGTGGCGCATGGCGGATGCCGTGGGGCGATGTGCCCGTCGACGACGCGCTGGCGACGCGGCTTCTGGCCGCGTCGCCGCTCCTCGTGGAAGACGCCTCGGCCCACCGGCGGGAGCATTCGCTGGAAGTCCAGCTCCCGTTTCTGCACCGGTTTCTTGCAGACTTCCGGATCGTGCCGGTGGCCCTCGGCCGGCTCTCGATCGAAGAGTGCCAGGCGCTGGGAGAAACGACGGCAGCGATCGTCCGGGGCGAGGAGAAACCGCCACTTATTATCGCAAGCTCCGACATGAGCCACTACGAGCCCGACGCCGTGGCCCGGCGCAAGGACGAACGCGCCATCGCGCGGATCCTGGCCATGGACCCCGAGGGGCTGTACCGGACCGTCCGGTCCGAGCGGATCACGATGTGCGGCTTCATCCCCGCCACGGTCGCGCTATTCGCCGCCATCGCCCTTGGCGCGACGTCCGCCCGTCTGGTAAAATACGCGACTTCCGGCGACGCGAGCGGCGATTACGGCCAGGTCGTCGGGTACGCGGGGCTCGCCATCATATAAAGCCACCTCCCCGCACGAGGCCGCAATGCCCAACGTCGTCACCCGGTTCGCGCCCAGCCCCACCGGATCGCTCCACATCGGCGGCGTCCGGACCGCGCTCTTCAGCTGGCTGTACGCGCGCCGGCACGGGGGAAAGTTCATCCTCCGGATCGAGGACACCGACCAGGAGCGGTCCACGCCGGAAAACGTCCAGGTCATCGTCGACGGCCTGACCTGGCTGGGGATCGACTGGGACGAGGGACCGTATTTCCAGACCCGGAGGCTGGATCTGTATCGCGCGGAAGCGGAGCGGCTTCTCTCCGAGGGGAAGGCGTACCGCTGCGTCTGCACGAAGGAGGATCTGGACGCCAGGCGCAAGGAGATGGAGGCCCGCAAGGAGAAGCCGCGGTACGACGGACGGTGCCGAAACGTCCCTGAAAGCGCGAAGGCCGGGAAGCCGTCGGTCATCCGGTTCCGGACGCCGCTCGACGGGGAGACGGAAGTCCGCGACCTGGTGCTGAAAAAAACGATCGCCTTCCGGAACGCCGAGCTCGACGACCTGATCCTGATCCGCACCGACGGGTGGCCCACCTACAACTTCGTCGTGGCGGTGGACGACGCGTCGATGGGCGTCACCCACGTCCTTCGGGGCGACGATCACCTGAACAACACGCCCAAGCAGATTCTCATCTACGGCGCCCTCGGCCATCCCGCGCCGCAGTTCGGCCATTTCCCGCTGATCCACGGCACGGAGGGCGGGAAGATGTCGAAGCGCGAGGGGAAGGACTTCGACGACCCGTCCTCCCTCGGCTACTATCCCCGGCACGGCTTCCTCCCCGAGGCGGTGGTGAATTACCTGGCCCGACTGGGGTGGGGGCACGGGGACCAGGAGATCTTCGCGGTCGCCGAGCTCAAATCGCTCTTCTCGCTCGAGGGGACGAACAACTCCCCTTCCCGCTTCGACATGGACAAGTTGCTCCACCTCAACGCCCACTACATCAAGACGACCGACCCGGCGCGCGTCGCGGCGCTCCTCGTCCCGTTCCTCAAGAAGCGCGGGATCGAGGCTCCCGTCTCGGACCGCCTCGTCGCCATCGTGCGCACGCTCAACGAGCGGGCGCGGACGCTCGACGAGATGGCCGAAGCCGCGGTCTTC
>JBLNEU010000282.1:0-6021 GCA_050263015.1 Deltaproteobacteria bacterium
GGACGACCCCGACCCCCGAGGTCGTGATGAATATGCCGTCTCCCTTCCCCTTTTCCACGACTTTCGTGTCGCCGCAGGCGACGAAGACGTTCCCCTCTGTCGCGGCCTCCTTCATCGAGTCGAGGATCGTCTCGAGCTGCGCGACGGGGAACCCCTCCTCAAGGATGAAAGAGCACGAGAGCGCGACCGGGCGGGCGCCGCAGACGGAGAGGTCGTTCATCGTCCCGCAGACGGCGAGTCTCCCGATGTTGCCGCCGGGGAATATCGGCGGCGCGACCACGTAGCTGTCGGTCGTGAAGGCGATCTCGCCGTCGAGGCGGCCGAGAAGCCCCGAGTCGAACAGCGGCGCGAGGACGGGATTGTCGAACCGGCGCGCGAACAGCGCCGTGACGAGGTCCCGCGTCCGCTTGCCGCCTTCGCCGTGAGACAGAAGGATCGTGTCGGTCATGTCCGGACTCCGTACTTGTAGTGTGCGGCGCACGTCCCTTCCGTGGACACCATGCAGGGGCCGACCGGCGCGTCCGGCGTGCACGCCGTCCCGAACAGGGGGCAGGCGTCGGGCGCGACCTTTCCCTTGAGCACGTCGCCGCACCGGCAGGCGGTCGCGGCGCTTTCGGCGGGGACCGCGACGCCGAACCTGGCGGCGGCGTCGAACGCGGCGTGCTCCGCCCGGATGGCGAGCCCCGAGCCGGGGAGGACGCCGATTCCCCGCCACCCGGCGTCGGACGTTTCGAAGACCCGGTCGATCACGGTGCGGGCCTTTGCGTTTCCCGACGCCGTGACGACGCGGGAATATTCGTTCTCGACCGCCGCCCGCCCCGCCTTCTTCTGGTCGAGGATCATCGCGAGCCCGAGCAGGATGTCGAGCGGCTCGAACCCGGCCACCACGCACGGGATCCCGAACGTCTCCGCGATCGGGCGGTACGCGTCCGCGCCGATGATCGCGCTCACGTGGGCCGGGCACAGAAATCCCTCGATCCGGATCTCCGGGTCGGCGGCCAGGATCGCCATCGCCCCGGGGATCGTCCGGACGGAGGCGAGGACGGAGAAGTTGGCCACCCCCCGTTCCCGGGCCGCGAGGATCGCGCCGGCGATCGCGGGAGCCGTCGTCTCGAACCCGACTCCCAGGAATACGACCTCCCGCCCTGGCTCCGCCGCCGCGATCGCGACCGCGTCCAGGGGGGAGTAGACGACCCGCACGTCGGCGCCCTGGCTCCGCTCCTTCTCGAGCGACGACTCGGTGCCGGGGACCTTCACCATGTCGCCGAAGGTGGCGAGCACGGCCCCGTCGCGCCGGCCCAGCGAGATGGCCGCGTCGATGTAGCCGTCCGGGGTGACGCAGACGGGGCACCCGGGGCCGGAGATGAGCGTGATGCGCGGCGAGACGAGCGAACGGATCCCGTTGCGGGCGATCGCCATCGTGTGCGTCCCGCACACTTCCATCACCCGGACCGATGGACCGTTCCAGGCGGCTTCGATCCGGGCGACCGCGGCCCGCGCGAGGGCCGGGTCCCGGAAGTCGTCAATGTATTTCAGCGGCACCGGGAAGCTCCCGGAGGAGGGCGAGCGTCTTTTCGGCCTCCTCCTCGTCCAGCTTCTGGATGGCGAACCCGGCATGGAGGATGACCCAGTCGCCGGCGATGACGTCGTCCAGGAGCAGCAGGGAGATCTCCCTCCGGGCCCCTCCGACGTCCACGACGGCCGACTGTCCGTCGACCTCCATGACCCTGACCGGGATTCCCAGGCACATCGAATTCATCCTCCCGCGATCGTCCGGGCGGCGTAGAATGCCTGCCCCAGCGAGATTCCCCCGTCGTTCGCGGGGACCTGCCGGTGGACGAGAACTCCAAGCTTCCGGGCCCGGAAGCCCGCAAGCAGCGCCTCCAGGAGCCGGACGTTCTGGAAGACGCCGCCGGACAGAAGAATTTGCCGGGCGCCCGTCCCTTCCGCGACGGTTTCCGCGGTGCGAAGGATCATCGACGCCACCGTGCCGTGGAACCGCCGCGCGACGGCGGCGGGGGCGGCCTTAGCCCCGACGTCGGCGACGATCCCGGCGACCGTGTCCCTCCAGTCTATCCCAAGACGCCCGTCGAGATTCCGGATTTCGAAACCGTACGGCCCGCCCCCGGCCCCTCTCCCGGCGCATCCTTCGAGGAGCATCGCCGCCTGCCCCTCGTAGCTCGCCTTCCGGCAGACGCCGGTCAAGGCGGACGCCGCGTCGAAAAGTCGGCCGCAGCTCGACGTGGGGACGACGTTGACCCCCCGGTCGATGGCATCGATCACGAGATCGAGGCGTTCGGCATCGATCTCCGGGAAGAGCCCGGCGGCGATCCCCTTCGCCTCCGCGGTCCCGAAAGTCGCGCAGAGGAGGCCGAGCGCGGTCTTCCACGGCTCCTTGACCGCCGAGTCGCCGCCCTGGAGCGGAAAGGGGCACAGGGACGCGGCGCGCTTCATCTCCATCCCGTCGATGGCGAAGAACTCGCCGCCCCAGATCGTGCCGTCCTCGCCGTAGCCCGTGCCGTCGAAGGAGACGCCAACCGCTTTTCCCTCGAAGCCCGACTCCGCCAGCAGCGCATAGAGGTGCGCCTTGTGGTGCTGGAGGGGGACGATCCGGCCTGCCGGGACGTTTTGCGCGAAGGCGGTCGTGAAGTAGGCCGGGTGGAGGTCCCGGCAGACCGCCGCAAGCTCCGCGTCGAGGAACGCGCGAAAGAAGGCGAACGTTTCCGCGTAAAAGTCGCGCACCGGCGCCTGGTCGAGGTCGCCCAGGTGCTGGGACAGGTACGCGTGGCCCCCCTTGACGATGCAGAAGGTGCTCTTCAACTCCCCGCCGAGCCCGGCAACGCAAAGTCCAGGGACGTTGTTGAACTTTTCGCAAAGTCCAGGGACGTTGTTGAACTTTTTTCGAGTGCGCCTGAGGACGACCGGTGCCGGGACGAATCCCCGCGCGCGACGGATCTGGTAGACGCGTCCCCCGACGCGGCGGACCACGGAGTCGTCGCTGCGCTGGACGATCTCGCGGTCGTGGAGGAGGAACCGGTCGGCTATCCCGGAGAGGCGCGCGAGCGCCTCGTCGTTGCCGGTGGCGATCGGCTCGTCCGTCAGGTTCCCGCTCGTCATGACGAGCGGCCGCCCCGCCCGGTCGAGCAGCAGCCGGTGGAGCGGCGTGTACGGGAGGAAGAGGCCCACGTGCCCGAGGCCCGGGGCGACGGAAGGGGCAAGTGGAGAGCCGGTCCGCGCCGGGAGAAGAAGCACGGGGGCGGACGGCGAAGACAGGATCGCCGCGTCCGCGGCGCCGATCCGGGCGATCGCCCGCGCCGCCTCAACGTCCGGGACCATGACCGCGAAAGGCTTCTCCTCCCGGTGCTTGCGCGCCCTAAGTTCAAGAACGGCTGCGTTATTTGTTGCATCGGCAGCCAGGTGGAAGCCGCCCAACCCACGGATCGCGACGATTTCTCCCGCCAGGAGCGCCTTCGCCGTCCGGCCGACCGGGTCGCGCGTCGTCTCCCGCCGCCCCGCCCGGTCGGTTACTGCGAGCCGCGGCCCGCACTTCGGGCAGGCGTTCGGTTCGGCGTGGAACCGCCGGTCCACCGGATTCCCGTACTCCTTACGGCACGCCGCACACAGGGAGAACGCCGACATCGACGTGTTCCCCCGGTCGTACGGGAGCGTCCGGACGATGGTGAACCGGGGGCCGCAGTTCGTGCAGTTGATGAACGGGTAGCGGTATCGGCGATCTCCCGGGTCCGACAGTTCCCGCCGGCACTCGGCGCACAGGGCGATGTCCGGGGGGATCGTGGAGAGGGCGATTCCCGTCCGCACGCTATCCCCGATTCCGAAGCCGACGGCGCCCTCAGGGCGGACCCGCCGCGTCGATATTCGCGTCACCCGCGCGGCCACGGGCATCTCCTCGCGGAAGCGGACCCGGAACCGGGCGATCGCCGCGGGGGAGCCCTCGACGTGGATGACGACGCACCCCGGCGCGTTCGCGACGAAGCCGCGCAGGCCGCACCGGACGGCGATCCGGTAGACGAAGGGGCGGAAACCCACCCCCTGCACCACGCCCCGGACGGCGATTCTCGCCGCCTCAGTCGCCACGGCGCGCGCCTTCCCGGGCGAAACGCTCGATCTCGGACCGCACCTTGCCCAGGATCTCGTCGAACCTCGCGGCGAGCGGCTCCGAGAGCCCGACCCGGTACGTCGCGATGTCCGCGGGGACGACCCCGAGGATCATCATCTCCGGGAGAGTCTCCCGCAGGCGCATGAGCCCGATCGTGTCGGAGAGGTTCAAGTCGTGGAGGGAGAACCGGTCCCGCCCGCCGCCCTGCAGGTCTTCGGGAAAGAGCCGGAGAACCGTGCCGGGGGGGAAGGGAGCCGCGACCGTGTCGAGGATGACGACCTTGTCTTCGCCCTCGATCGCGGAAAGGAGCGCGCCGCCCATCACGCCGCCGTCCACGTAATCGACGCCGGCGAGGGCGCCTTCCCGCGACAGCGCGGCCACGAGATGGACCCCGATCCCTTCGTCCGACAGGAGGATGTTCCCGACCCCCACGACGCGCATGCCGCCTCCGCGCCGCCACCGTCCGCCATGTCCCCGGTGGCGCGGCCTGAAAGAGCCGCCACCAGTGTACCAGAGCCCGCTCCCGGCCCGGGTTGATGTATAATTTTTCGCGCGCATCGGCGTCCGGGCGCCGCGGGGGCGCGCAAAAGGCGCGGCCGGGACGCCGTGAAGACCCGCAAGGGGATGGGGGGCCGCCGTGAAGGTGGAGATCGGAAAGGAAATCCAGCAGTCCGCCGGGGAAGCGGCCCGGATCCTCAAGAGCATCTTCGACGCCCGCAAGGTCCTCGCGGTCAACCTCGTCTCCTCCCCCGGTTCCGGGAAGACGACCCTCATCGAGGCGATGATCGAGCGGCTCCGCGGTCGCAAGCGGATCGCCGTCGTGGAGGGGGATATCGAGACCGAGATCGACGCCGCGCGGATCCGCAAGCACGGCGTGCAGGTCCACCAGATCACCACCCGGTCCGCCTGCCACATCCCGCCCGCGATGCTCGTCAAGGCGGTGGAACGCATCGACCTCGACGCGGCCGACGTTCTCGTCGTGGAGAACGTGGGGAACCTCGTCTGCCCGGCCGAGGTGCCCCTGGGCGAGGACGTGCGCGTCGTCGCCCTGAGCGTCACCGAAGGGGACGAAAAGCCGCTCAAGTACCCCCTTATCTTCAGGACCTCGCGAATCCTCGTCATCACGAAGACCGACCTGCTGCCGTTCGTCACGTTCAGCGCGGACGCCGTCAAGGCCGCCGCGCGCTCGGTCAACCCCGGGATCGAGATCTTCGAGACCTCCGCGACGACCGGGGAGGGAATTGCGGCCTTCGTCGACCGGATCGAGGCGCTCCACGCGGAAAAGGTCCGGTAGGGGACGTGCACGAGTTCGGGATCGCGACCGAGATCGTCGCGGCCGCCGTTTCCGAAGCGGAAAAGCACGGGGCCGGGAAGATCACGGCGGTCGCGATCCGGGTCGGGGTCCTGCGGGGCGTCGTCCCCGATTCGCTCAGGATGTTCTTCGATATCGCCGCGAAGGGGACACTCGCGGAAGGGGCCGCCCTCGAAATCGAGGACGGGCCGGTCCTCGTCGCCTGCCCCGCGTGCGGCGAGACGCCCGCCGCCGGGCTGACCCTGACATGTCCCGCCTGCGGCCGCGACGGCGTGGTCGTCAAGGGCGGGGACTGCCTCCGGATCGTTTCGATCGACATCGACTGAATCCCGCCGTTTTATTTTAGAACACTGCTTTTTGCGCCCGCGTTCCAGTTCATATATAAATTAATTTAAATTCATGTGGTTCGGCCAGATCCTGTCGGCGTGGACCCGTGCGCCGGACGACCGGAGATTGGAGTTGACAAATAATAGAATGGTTTTTTATTATTGCCGGAACGCGTTGACGCGGTTTGTCCGCAGGGAGGACGCCATGCTGAGCAGGAGGGGGGAAGGGCTTTCCCGCCGCGATTTCATGAAGATCGCGGGGAGCA
>JBLNEU010000283.1:0-3461 GCA_050263015.1 Deltaproteobacteria bacterium
GATGGCGAAGCTGTATGCGTCCGAGGCGGCGATGCGGGCCAGCGTCAAGGGGATCCAGATCCACGGCGGGTACGGCTACATCAAGGAGTACCCCGCGGAGCGCCATTTCCGCGACGCCAAGATCACGGAGATCTACGAGGGCACCTCGGAGATCCAGCGGCTCGTCATCTCGTCGGCGCTCATCAAGGACTGAAGAGACCGTGCGGTTCGCATTCACGGACGAGCAGCTCCAGGTCGAGGAGATGGTCCGTTCCCTCGCGCGCAACGAGTTCGCGCCGGGGGCCGCCGGGATCGACGAGGCGTCCCGATACCCGGAAGAGAACATGAGGAAGCTCGCGGAGCTGGGGCTTCTCGGGATGCTCTACCCGGCGGAGTACGGCGGATCCGAGGCGGGGCCGATTTCCTACGGGATCGCCGTCCGCGAGGTGGCCGGGGGTTGCGCCTCCACCGTCGTGGGGATGGCCGTGACCAACATGGTGGGGGAGGCGATCTACCGGTTCGGGACCGAGGGGCAGCGCAGGAAATACCTGCCCGCGCTCGCGTCGGGAAAAGGCGCCGGCGCCTTCGGCCTCACCGAGCCGTCGGCCGGGTCGGACGCGTCCGCAATCGCCACGACCGCGGTCCGGGACGGGGACTCCTTCGTCCTGAACGGGAGCAAGGCCTTCATCACCAACGGCTCCCGCGCGTGCGTGACGATCGTGGTGGCCGTGACCCGCAAGGAGCCGAAGAAGGAGATCACCGCCTTCCTCGTCGAGCCGGGGACGCCGGGGTTCTCCACGGGCAAGCTCGAGCACAAGATGGGGCTCAAAGGGTCGGACACCGTCTCTCTCGCGTTCGACGATTGCCGCATCCCGAAGGACAGCATGCTGGGAGCCCCCGGCGAAGGTTTCCGGATCGCCATGTCCGCGCTGGACGGCGGGCGGATCGGGATTTCGTTCCAGGCGATCGGGATCGCGCGCGCCGCGCTGGAGACGGCGGTCGCCTACGCCCGGGAGCGGAAGCAGTTCGGCCACCCGATCGCGGAATTCCAGGCGATCCAGTGGATGCTCGCCGATGCGGCGACCGAGATCGAGGCCGCCCAGTTGCTCGCGTTCCGGGCGGCCGCGCTCAAGGAGAAGGGACGGCCGTTCACCCGCGAGGCGTCGATGGCGAAGGTCTTCGCGACCGAGGCCGGGAACCGGGCGTGCCACAAGGCGGTCCAGGTGCTCGGCGGGTACGGTTACGTCCGGGACTATCCCGTGGAGCGGCACCTGAGGGACATCAGGGTGAGCACCATCTACGAGGGAACCTCCGAGATCCAGCGGGTCGTCATCGCCCGGGAGCTGCTGCGGTGAGCGCGCCGACGAGCCCGGGGCCCCTCGGCAAGGGGTACATCCAGGTCTACACGGGAAACGGCAAGGGGAAGACCACCGCGTCGCTGGGGCTCGCGGTCCGCGCGGCCGGTCACGGGCTGCACACGGTGATCATCCAGTTCATGAAGGGATGGATCGACTACGGGGAGCTCAAGGGGGTCGCGATGCTTTCGCCCCACGTCGAGATCCACCAGGCGGGCCGCGACACCTTCGTCAACAGGAAGGATCCCGATCCCGAGGATGTCCGCCTCGCCCGGGAAGGGTGGGAGCTCGCCAAGGCCGTCATCCTGGGGAAGAAGGCCGACATCGTGGTCCTCGACGAGATCAACTGCGCCGCGGATTACGGGCTCGTCGGCGCCGCGGACGTCGTCGACGTCCTGCGCCGGAAACCGGAGGGGATGGAGATCGTCATGACGGGGCGCGGCGCGCCCGCGGAGTTCCTGGAAATCGCCGACCTGGTCACGGAGATGCGGGAGATCAGGCATTATTACGCCAAGGGCGTGGACGCGCGGGTCGGCGTCGAGCGTTGAACCGGGAGGCCCGTGACGGGGCCGCCCAACCGGGAGGGTGCGGATCGTGTACGACAAGAGAAAGCTCAAGGCGGTCGCGGACGGCAGGACGAAGTGGGAAGAGAAGACGCTCAAGCCCCTCCTCGCCCGCGCCCCGCAGCGGCAGGCCCGTTTTTCCACCGTCTCGGACGAGGAGGTCCGGGATCTCTACGGCCCGGGCGACGTCGCCGGCGCGGACTACGGGAAGGACCTCGGATTCCCCGGGGAGTACCCGTACACCCGGGGCGTCCAGCCGTCCATGTACCGGGGCCGGCTGTGGACGATGCGCCAGTTCGCCGGATTCGGCTCGGCCGAGGACACCAACAGCCGGTACCGCTACCTGCTGAGCCAGGGGCAGACGGGCCTGTCGGTGGCATTCCATTTTCCGACGCTCATGGGGTACGACTCGGACCACACCCGGTCGCGCGGCGAGGTGGGACAGTGCGGCGTCGCCGTCGACTCGCTGAGGGACATGGAAATCCTGTTCGACGGCATCCCCCTCGACAAGGTCACCACGTCGATGACGATCAACTCCCCGGCCGCGGTCCTCCTCGCGATGTACATCGCCGTGGCCGAGAAGCAGGGCGTGTCGTCCCGCAAGATCGGCGGCACGATCCAGAACGACATTCTGAAGGAGTACATCGCCCAGCATTCCTGGATCTTCCCGCCCGAGCCGTCGATGCGGATCATCGTCGACACCCTGGGCTACTGCGCCGACCACGTGCCGAAGTGGAACACGATCAGCATCAGCGGGTACCACATCCGGGAGGCGGGATCCACCGCCGTCCAGGAGCTCGCGTTCACGATCGCCGACGGCATCGCCTACGTGCAGGCGGGGATCGACGCCGGGATTCCCGTGGACAAGTTCGCGCCCCGGCTGTCGTACTTCTTCAACGCGCACATCGACTTCTTCGAGGAGATCGCCAAGTACCGCGCCGCCCGCCGCATGTGGGCGCGCATCATGAAGGAGCGCTTCAAGGCGAAGGACGAGGCGTCCTGGAAGCTCCGGTTCCACACCCAGACGGCCGGATGCACGCTGACCGCCCAGCAGCCGGTGAACAACGTCGTCCGCGTCGCCCTCCAGGGGCTGATGGCCGTCCTCGGCGGCACCCAGTCGCTCCACACGAACTCGATGGACGAGACCCTCGCGCTGCCGACCGAGCAGGCGGTGACGGTGGCCTTGCGGACCCAGCAGATCCTCGCCGAGGAGACGGGCGTGGCCAACACCAGCGACCCCCTCGGCGGCTCGTTCTGCGTCGAGGCCCTGACGGACGAGATGGAGCGGAAGGCGACGGCGTACATCGCCAAGATCGACGAGATGGGCGGAATGGTCAGCGCCATCAATCGCGGCTATCCCCAGCGCGAGGTCGCCGACGCGGCGTTCCGCTACCAGCGGCTCCTGGAGACCGGCGAGAAGCGGATCGTCGGGGTCAACTGCTACCAGATGAAGGAGGAGCCGGCGATGCCGCTCCTCAAGATCGATCCCGAGGTCGAGCGCAAGCAGGTGGAGCGGACGCAGGAGGTCAGGCGCAAGAGGGACGCGAAAAGGGTCGCCTCGTGC
>JBLNEU010000284.1:0-4930 GCA_050263015.1 Deltaproteobacteria bacterium
CTGAGTCGGGCGGCCCGCGGGCGCGCGCGGCAGGCCGGCGGCGTGCCGCTCTCCCGGCCGCCTGCGGCTCGGGGGAGCGAACGCGTTGGACATCGTTCAGGCCGTATTTCCCGTATTCCTCGTCATCGCCGTCGGCGCGGGCGCGCGCCGGTACCGGTTTTTCGGGGAGTCGTTCATCGACACGGCGAACGCCCTGGTCTATTACCTTCTCCTGCCCGTCCTTCTATTCCATTCGATCGGCACGTCGGAGTTCCGGCAGGCGTTCAGCGCACCTCTCGTCGCCGGCGGGTATGCGGCCACGGTCGCGACCTTTGTCCTCGCCGTTTTCCTCGCGCGGCAGATGGGGATGGCGCCGGCGGAACAGGGGGCGTTCGTCCAGGGGTCGTTCCGCGCGAACCTCGCCTATGTCGGGTTGCCGATCGTCCTCTCCGCGATGGGCGACGCGGGCTTGAGGAAGGCGGGCATCCTCCTCGGCTTCATGGTTCCCCTCCTCAACGTGCTGGCCATCGTCGCTCTGGTCACCCCGCACGGGGGCGGGGCGGACCGGAGGCGCGAGGCGGCCCGGATCCTCAAACAGATCCTCACGAATCCCATCATCCTGTCTTCGGCCCTCGGCATCGCCTGGAGCGTGCTCGCGCTGCCCCTTCCCGGCCTGATCGCCAGGACCCTGGCGATCCTGTCGTCGGCGACGCTTCCCCTGTCGCTGCTGTGCCTCGGGGGATCGTTCTCATTCGAGCGGGCCCGGTCGGGCTTCCGTCCGGCGGCGATCGCCGCCACGATGAAGGTCGTCCTGCTCACGGCAACGGGGCTTGCCGTCTACCGCGCCCTGGGCGTCTCGGGAGATGACCTGCGGATCGGGGCGATCATGCTGGGATGTCCGACGGCGGTGGTCACGTACGTGATGGCGTCGCGGCTCAAGGGGGATACGGACCTCGCCGGGACGATCGTGATCGTCTCCACGGCGGCCTCCGCGTTCACGATCACGGGGTGGCTCTTCGTCATCAGGGCGATGGGGTGGTAAGCGCCGGCGGGCGGCCGGCCGGGCGGGTCAGCCGCCGGACAGGAGGACCGCGATCACCTTTCTCGGGCCGTGCACGCCGACCGTGAGCGTGAGCTCGATGTCGGCGGTCCTGCTGGGCCCGGTGATGAAGGAGATGTTTCGCGGCGGATTGTTCGCGAGGGCCGCCAGGCACTCCTCCATCCGGTCGACGAACGCCTCCGGCGCGAGGAGGGCCACGTGGACGTCGGTGACGAGCCCCGGCAGAAGCGTCCTTCCCCCGCCGCTCGTCTGGACGAGCGTGCCCGTCTCGGCGATCGCATATTCGGCGGACTGGATCCCCGCGGACACGGGCGGTGCGGCCTGCCGGATCTCGTCGGGGGAGGCGATCCGGTACGGACCCATGGGCGCGACGGCGTCGGCCAGGGACCGGGCGGCCGGGTCGTCCTCCGGCACCAGGAGCGCGGTGACGCCCTCGTCCCGGAGCGCCTGCCGGACGGCGCCGGCAGCCGCCTCCGCCGACGCTCCGGCGACGAAGGTTCCCCCGAGGGCCTCGAAGCGGCCGCGAAAGAGGTCGACCCGTTCCGCGGGGGATGCGGAGCCGGCATGCACGGGGACCGCGGCCCCCGTCTCGGAGCACCGGCGCCCGTGCAGCGCCGTCCGGACGCGCCGCAGGAGATCGTCCATTCCCTTCACCGGCTCCACGGGCGGATCCCCTTGTGCGTCTTCCAGAGTTTCCGGAACGGCTGCGGGGCCGGGGCCGGGAAGTCCCGCCGGTCGGTCCAGCCGGAGAGCTTCAGAGGCAGCCACGCCACCTTCCCGTCCTTGAACAGGGCCCGGGAGACGACGCCGGCAAACCGCTGGAGCGCTTCCATGACCCCGGCCCGGCTCATCAGGGCCGCGTAGATCTTCATGGCCGTCACCTCCCGGGGGTCCTTGAGCCCCTGGGCGCGCTCGTCGGCACGCATCTCCACGAGCATCTCCGGGAGCGGAATCCTGACGGGGCAGACGTCGCCGCACGCGCCGCACAGGGTGCTCGCGTCGGGGAGCGCCTTCGCCTCGGGCAGCCCGATCAGGAGCGGCGTGAGGATCGACCCCACCGGCCCCGGGTACACCCACCCGTAGGCGTGGCCGCCGACGCTCTGGAAGACGGGGCAGACGTTGATGCAGGCGCCGCACCGGATGCATTTGAGGATCTCGCGGTACTTCCCCTGGAGGATGCCGGCCCTCCCGTTGTCGAGAAGGATGATATGGAGCTTCGCCGGGCCCTCGGCGTCGCCCGGGCGCGCGGCACCCGTCAGCACCGAAACGTAGGAGGAGAGCTCCTGCCCGGAGGCGCTGCGGGGGAGCACCCGCAGGAGAGCGGGCACGTCTCCCAGGCTCGGGACGATCTTCTCGATCCCGGCGATGACGAGGTGGACCCGCGGGAGAACCGTCCCCATCCGGGCGTTTCCCTCGTTGGTGACGAGGACGACCGACCCGGTGTCGGCGCACAGGAAGTTGGCGCCGCTGATTCCCATGTCGGCGGCGAGAAACTTCTCGCGGAGGCGGCGTCGGGCGATCCGCGTCAGGCCGGGGATCTCTTCGGTGTACGGCTCGCCGAGCTTCTCTTGGAAGAGCCGGGAGACCTCCTCCCGTGTCTTGTGGATCGCCGGGGCGATGATGTGGGACGGCCGCTCGCCGGCGAGCTGGACGATGAACTCCCCGAGGTCGCTCTCGACCACGTCGACCCCCGCGTTCTCGAGCGCCCCGTTGAATCCGACCTCCTCGGCGACCATCGACTTCGACTTGACGGCGATCCGGACGCCCTCCTCCGCGGCGATGCGGGCGCCGATCTCGCGCGCCTCCGCGCCGTCCCGCGCCACGTGGACGACGGCGCCGCGCTTCCGGGCCTCCTCGATGAACCGCGCGAGGAGGTCGTCGAGGCGGTCGAGGGCGGCGGACCTGATCCGCGAGGCGAGCTCGCGCGCCTCCTCGAACTGGGGAAAGCCGGCGATCGCCGCCGTCCGTTTCGCGAGGAAGCTGGCCGTCGCGCGGGAAAGGGCGGTCTGGAGCTGGTCGTCGGCGAGCGCTTTCTCGGAGTTGCGGAAGAAGGATCGGCAGCGCGGCTCCATCACCGGGACTCCCACGACGGCGGGACCGGCGAATCGAAGTCGCCGGCAAGCACCTCCGCGAGGTGGACGGCCTTCACGGGGTAGCCCGACCGGGAGATCATCCCGCCGATGTTCATGAGGCAGCCGAGGTCGCCCGAGGTCACGTACTGGGCGCCCGTCTCCAGGATGTCGTCGATCTTCCTCTCCGCCATCCTGCAGGAGATGTGCGGGTACTTGATGGAAAAGACGCCGCCGAAGCCGCAGCACCGGTCGCTCTCCTTCATCTCGACGAGCGTGACGCCCGGGATGGCCGAAAGGAGCGTCCGCGGCTCGTCGGCCACGCCGAGGCCCCGCCGCAGGTGGCACGAATCGTGGTACGTGACCTTCCCCTTGAACGACGACCTCGGGTCGGTCACTCCCAGGACACGGACGAGGAACTGGGACAGCTCGTAGACCCGCTCGCCGACCGCGTAGGCGAGGGAGA
This sequence comes from Deltaproteobacteria bacterium, assembly GCA_050263015.1. GTDB lineage: Bacteria > Desulfobacterota > Deferrimicrobia > Deferrimicrobiales > Deferrimicrobiaceae > JBLMWX01. Next base: position 3,575 of record JBLNEU010000284.1, read on the forward strand.
GCATGGCCGGTTCGTCCCGGAACAGGACCGGGTACTCCCGCTTGACCATGGCCGCGCACGATCCCGACGGCGTGACGATGTAGTCGTCGCCCTTGAATACGGAGAGGAACCGGGCGGCCATCGTCCGGGCCTCCTTGCGGTTGCCGGAGTTGAAGGCCGGCTGGCCGCAGCACGTCTGCGAGAGCGGGACCCTGACCTCGACGCCGAAGCGGGACAGGACCTCGGCGGCGGCGAAGCAGACCCTCGGGTGGAACGCGTCGGCGAGGCAGGTGGCGAACAGGGAAACGGAACCGGTTCTTCGGGGCGCCATGGGAAAAGTATAAGGGAAAAGTTAAGGGACGTTCCTGAACTTTTCGCCGGCCGGGGAGCGAATAGTTCCGGAACATCGCCGGATTTTTCGGCGCGTCCCGCGGGCGGGGCCGGAGGGAGCCGAAGGAGGGGGGGGAAGCATCCCCCCGCCCCGCCCGCGCGCCGCGCGCCGTTCCTTGCCTTCAGATCGCCTCGCGCCCGCGTTCGCCCGTGCGGATGCGGACCGCCTCCTCGACCTCGTGCACGAAGATCTTCCCGTCCCCGATCTTGCCGGTCCGGGCGGCGGTGACGATCCGCTCGATCGTCGCGGGGACCGACTCCGCCGCGACGACGACCTCGAGCTTGAGCTTCGGCACGAATTCGACCACGTACTCGGCGCCCCGGTAGACCTCCGAGTGCCCCTTCTGGCGCCCGAACCCCTTGACCTCGCTGACGCTCACGCCGGTCACCCCGATTTCCTGGAGCGCCGACTTCACGTCGTCGAGCTTGAACGGCTTGATGATCGCTTCAATTCTTTTCATAGGACACCTCGGCTGCGCGGATTCCCGCCGCCGCCTCGGCCGGCACGGCCGCCTTCGACGGGGCCGTTCCGAACGGGAGACTGCGGACGCTGAAGTCGGGATAGGCGCTGTTGCCGTGCTCGTGGAGATCGAGCCCTTCCGTCTCCTCCTCGGCGCTCACGCGGATCCCGTTTGAGACAAGCTTCGTCGCGAACCAGAAGACGAGCGAGAGCGAAAAGACCGCCGCCCCGATCAGCGCGACGCCCATGAGCTGCGGCGCGAGCTGGGCCATCCCGCCGCCCAGGAGAAGCCCCTTCTTGGCCACCGCCGCCGCCGGGCAGACGGTCGGGTCGGCGAAGAGTCCCAGCGCGATCGTTCCGAACACCCCGTTGGCCAGGTGGACCGCCGTGGCGCCCACCGGGTCGTCGACCCGCACCTTGTCGAAAAAGAGGACCGCCAGCACCACGAGGAGTCCCGCGACGAGGCCGATGACGAGGGAGCTGGGAACGCTGACGAAGGCGCACGACGCGGTGATCGCCACGAGCCC
>JBLNEU010000285.1:0-5477 GCA_050263015.1 Deltaproteobacteria bacterium
GTCGAAGGAGCCGCCCATTTCGTCGGGAACCTGCCGGTCTCCTTCGGCCGCGCATTCGGCCTGAACGAGGGAGGGGTCGGCGTCCGGAACATCTTCGGGGAGGGAAAATTCTTCCTCGTGAACATGTGGGAAAAGGGGCCTCTGTGGCTCAAGCTGTCCGCCGCCGGGAGGGCGGGCCACGGCAGCCGCCCGTCGGACCGGGATGCGCCCGCGCGCCTGGCCCGGGCGATGGCGAGGATCGCCGCCCGCCGGGAGCCTCCGCGGCTCGTCGAGCCGGTCCGCGAGATGATGCGCGCGCTGCATTCCCTCGGGCGGATCGGCCTCGATCCGGACTCGATCGCCGGGGGCCCTGAAGAGGCGGAAGCGCTCGACGCCTTCGCCGCCGCCTTCCCCGAGATCGACCCGCTCCTGCGGAACACCTACGCCGTCACGACGCTTTCGGCCGGCTTCAAGCCGAACGTGATCCCCGCTTCGGCGGAAGGGACGGTCGACTGCCGCATCCTCCCCGGCGACGAGCCGGACGCGGTGGCGGCCCGGACGGCCGCTCTCGTCCGGGACCTCGAGGTGAACGTCGAGGTCCTCTTCGCCGAGAAGCCGAACGGCTCCCCGCGGGGCCCGCTCTTCGACGCGGTCGCCGACGCGGTCAAGTCGGTCCACCCCGACGCCGTCGTTCTCCCGTACATGGCCACGGGCTTCACCGACTCCCGCTTCTTCCGCGCCGCCGGGGTCGACACCTACGGGCTGGCGCCTCTCCTGCTGCCGCGCGAGGAGTTCGGGCGCATCCACGGCGTGGACGAGCGGATCCCCCTCTCCGGCATCCTGGAGATGACGACGATCGTATCCGCGCTCGTCGCCCGGTGGAACGAGGCGCCGTAGGTCAGCCGCAGGCGGCGCGGATCCGGCGATACAGCCCGTAGAACCGGGTGACCCCGCGCGCCGCGCAGATCCCGTAATACCGCAGGGCGGCGGCCCGGATCGGGGCGGAGACGGCTCCGCGGCCCGCGCGCTCGACGAACAGCGCGAGCGCGTGCTCCGACGCCGAAACGTAGCCCCTCCGCTTCAGGCGGATCGCGGCCTTGAAGAAGAACCGTGCGACCCGCGACGGCGACAGCGGGCCCGGGTCCGCCGCGATGGCGTCCAGGAACCGGGCGAAGGTGCGGTTCCCCTCGTCCCGGCACACGTCGCGCAGGACGTTCGTCCCCTGCCCGGGGTGGAGGCGCGACCCGACCAGGATCTCCGGAACGTGGACGAATTCGTACCGGCCGGCCAGCCGGAACCAGAGGTCGTAGTCCTGGGATATCCTGAGCGTCTCGTCGAAGGTCCCCGCGGCGTCGAAGCACGCCTTCGGGACGAGGACCGTGCATCCGTTCACCGGGATGTCCACGACCAGGGCCATCCGGAAGTCGGGTTCCCTCATCCACCCGACCCGCGTGGTCGCAAGGTGCCTGGAGCCGGCATCGATGAGATCGTAGTCGCCGTACAGGACGACGTCCCTGCCCTCCCTCTTCAGGCGGGCGACCTGGATCTCGATCTTCCGGCGGCAGTAGACGTCGTCGTGGGAGAGCCACGAGAAGCAGTCCCCCGACATCGCCCGGATGCCCGCGTTGAGGGCCGATGCGACGCCGCCGTTCTCCTTGGCGATGTAGCGGATCCGGTCCCCGTACGACCGGGCGATCGCGTCCGTCCTTTCGCCGTCTTCGGAGCCGTCGTTGACGACGATCACCTCGACGTTCGGCCAGCTCTGCGCGAGGGCGCTGTCGATCGCCTCTCGCATGTAGTCGGACCCGTTATGGACGGGGATGACGATGGAGACCCGGGGATCAGATGCCACGCGGCCGGCACTCGTATCCGAGGACGATCCGCACAACCGTCCCGCTCACGTCCCGCGCCATGTACTCCGGCGGCGGCGTCCAGTCGCAGGGGCGGGACACGGCCGTTCTCACGCACGACAGGATCGTCGCCGGGTCCGCCCCGGAGAGGATGTTGCTCCCGACCTCGAGCGTCTCGGGCCGCTCGGTCACGTCGCGCAGCGTCACGTTCGGAACCTTGAAGATGCAGCACTCCTCCTGGACCGTCCCCGAGTCCGTGAGGACGCACAGGGCGTTCTTCTCGAGCCGGACGAAATCGAAGAGGCCGAACGGCTCGTGGGCCCGCACCCCGCCCCCCTCCGCGACCATTCCCCGCTTCTCGAGGCGGGAGCGGGTCCGGGGATGATGGGACAGGATGACCGGTGCTCCGTACCCGGCGTTGAGCCGGCGGAACGCGTCGAGGAAGGAATCGAGACGCGCGTCCACGTCCACGTTCTCCGCCCGGTGCAGCGTCGCCAGGAAATAGCGCCCGGGCGAGAGGCCGAGGTCGTCGAGGATCCGGCTCCCGTCGATCCGCGCGGCGTAATGGTCGAGGACCTCCCTGATGGGATTGCCGGTGACGAAGATCCGTTCGCCGGGGATCCCTTCCCTCAGGAGGTTCGCCCGGCTGCGTTCCGTGTAAGGCAAAAGGACGTCGCTCGAGTGGTCGATGACGCGGCGGTTGACCTCCTCGGGGACGCGGTCGTCGTAGCAGCGGTTTCCCGCCTCCATGTGGAAGACCGGGATCCCCATCCGCTTCGCCGCGAACGCGCACAGGCCGCTGTTCGTGTCGCCGAGGACCAGGAGCCGGTCCGGCTTCTCGCGCTGCAGGAGGCGCTCGGTCTCCGAAAGGATCGCCCCGACCTGGGCCATCGGCGTCTCGCCCCGGCAGTTCATCGCGTGGTCCGGACGCCTGACCCCGAGCTCCTCGAAGAAGACGTCGTGGAGGGATCGTTCGAAGTTCTGCCCCGTGTGGGCGACCACGTGGTCGCAGAGTCCGTCGAGCGCCGGGATGACCCGGCTCAGGCGGATGATCTCCGGGCGGGTGCCGAGGACGGTCAGGACCTTCATGGGCGCATGCGCATCCCGAGGCCGGGCGGCTCCTTCACCGGATGAACTCCCACACGTACCCGGGCTTCTGGCCCGGCATCAGCCGGTGGCTTTCGAGGAGTTTCCGGGTCTCCTCCGGAGACAGGACCGAATCCCCCGAACTGTACTCGCCGCCGAGCGCCCGGGCGCCCGCCTCCTCCTTCCCGAGTTCCGGGAGCATCGGCTTGATGGCGTAATGCTCCCCCCGGTCGAACGTGCGCCACCCTTCCTCGTCGGAGACCATGATCTCGTGGACCTTCTCGCCGGGACGGATGCCGGTGACGACCAGCCGGATGTCGCGCTTCCCGATCAGCGCCTTCGCCACGTCCACGATGCGGGCGGCCGGGACCTTCGGGACGTAGATCTCCCCCGGCGCGGCGTCCGCCATGGCGGCGAAGATGACCGCCACCGCCCGGGTCAGCGGCAGGAGGAAGCGGGTCATCTCCTCCGTCGTGATCGTCACGGGTCCGCCGCTCCTGATCTGCTCGTGGAACAGCGGGACCACCGAGCCCCTGGACGCGAGGACGTTGCCGTACCGCACGCAGACGAAGCGCGTCCCGGGAGCCGTGATGTTCGCGGAGATGAAGATCCGCTCCTGGATCGCCTTCGTCATGCCCATCACGTTGACCGGCTTGCACGCCTTGTCGGTCGAGACGCCGACCACCGTCTCCACGGGGAGCCCGTTCTCGCGGATGGCCCGGACGATGTTCTCGGCGCCGCCGATGTTGGTCTGGACCGCCTCGAACGGGAAATATTCGCAGGACGGGACCTGCTTGAGGGCGGCCGCGTTGACGACGATGTCGGCGTTCTTCAGGACCGCGCAGACCGCATGGTAGTCCCGCACGTCTCCGATCCGGAACTCGAGGACCCGCTCGAAGTTGCGGTAGATGATCTCGTCCGTGACGGCCTGCTTCTGCTGGTACTCGAGGCGCATGTAGTGCTGCTTCGCCTCGTCCCGGGAGAAGACGATGATCTTCTTCGGCGTCCCCGCCGCGCCCTCGAGGAGGAGGCGGGTGAGCACCTGGCCGAGAGAGCCGGTGCCGCCGGTGATGACGACGGTCCTGTTCTCGAAAGGCGTCATTCCCGTCCTTCCTTGCCGCGAGATGTGTCCCGCACCCTCATGCCGTCCCGACCCGCGCCCGGTACGCCGGGGAGGCGACGAAGTTCCGGTGCATCGCCTCGACCAGGTCGGGCCACGCAGGGGGATCGTACCCGGTCGCGCGCCGGAAGCGCGTCGAGTCGAGGGACCGGTCGCACCGGAATTCCTCCTGGCGCTCGATCCCGATCCGCTTTCCGTACCGCGCGGCCAGGAGCCGGAGCAGGTCGTACTTGGAGATCGGGTCCGACGAGACGTGGTAGAGTCCCGCGAGCTCCTCGTTCGGGATGACGCGTTCGGCGACGATCCGCGCGAACTCCACCGTCGGGAACCCGGAAAAGACGGCGTTGGAGTAACCCTGCACGTCCTCCTCGCGGGAGAGGAACCATTCGACCAGGCCGAGGCGGCCCTGGAGCTCGTGGCCGACGAGCGAGGTGCGCAGGGTCAGGCAACCCGGGCCGGTCGCCTCGCCCAGCAGCTTCGTGCGTCCGTAGAGATCCGGCGCATCCGGGAAATCGTCCTCGGCATAGTTCCCCTTCACCCCGGAAAACACGCAATCGGTCCCGACGTGGATGAGCCGGGCCCCCGCGGCCCTGCACGCCAGCGCCAGCCGGTGGGGAAACAGCGCGTTGATCGAGATGGCCACGACGGGGTCCTGCGCTTCGGGGAGCTGCTTGATGACGCCGATGGCGTTGACGACCACGTCCGGCGACGCTTCGTCGAGAGCGCGCCGCACCGAGCCGATTTCGTCCGCGTTGACGCCGCCGTGGATCCTTGCGATGAGCTCCCCCGAAAACCACCGGGCGAGCCCTTCCCTGCGTCGCACGGTCCCGTGCACGTCCAGGTCGCCCCGCTCCGACAGGAGCGTGAACAGGGCGTGGCCGAGCATCCCCGTCGCCCCGAGAACAAGGACCCTTTTACGCTCCATCCCGGATTCCCCTCTCCCCGGCCACGGTAGTATATATGCTGACCGCCAGGGGCTTCAACACGGCCCGGTCGAGACGCTCCGCGGCGAGGCGCGCGTTCTCCTCCGCGGCCCGGTCCACGAGCGCGTCGTCCGACAGCGCCCGCCGAAGCGCCTTTTCCACGACCTCCGGGTCCTCGGGGGGAACGAGAAGACCGGTCCGCCCGTCGTCGATCCACTCGTCCGCGCACGCCGTCCACGACTGGACCGGGAAGGAGCCCATCACGATCGCCTCGAGGAAGGAGGTGCTGATCGCGTCGCTGATCGAAAGTCCGACCGAGATCCGCGCCCGCCCGTGGAGTGCGAGGATCTCGCGATGCGGGGTTTCCTTCGGGACGATCCGCACCGGGATCCCCGCCTGCTTCCCGGTGAGCTCGGCGGCAATGGCGACGTCCGGCGTGGCGGAGTGGACGGCCACCTCGTACCCCGGCAGTGCATCGGCGCACCGCTCGATGGCCCGCAAGCCCACCAGCGCCCGTCC
>JBLNEU010000286.1:0-4643 GCA_050263015.1 Deltaproteobacteria bacterium
CGGAAGAGATACTGGATCCTCCCCGTCGTCGTCGTCCTGCTCCTGGTGGGCGCCCTCCTCGTCCTGACGCAGGGGTCGGTGGTCGCCCCCTTCATCTACACGCTGTTCTGAAGGACAGCGACTTGACGCGCCGCCTGGCCGGTCCCCTCCTGCTGGTCCTCGGAAGCGTCGCCGCGACGGCCGCGCTCGTCGAGGTCGCGCTGCGCGTCGCCGGCGTCTCCTACGGGAGCTTCTACACGCGGGATCCGCACACCGGGGCCGCACTGCGCCCCGGCGCGGCGGGGCGCTGGCCGGCGGAAGGGAACCTCTTCGTCCGGATCAGCGGAGAGGGCCTTCGGGACCGGGAACACGGGTCGGCGAAGCCGCCGGGGACGCTGCGGATCGCCGTCCTGGGCGACTCGTACGTCGAGGCGTTCCAGGTCCCCCCGGAGGAGAATTTCCTCGCCGTCATGGAGCGGGAGCTGGCGGGCTGCCTGGCGCCGTCCGGGATGAAGGCGGAGGCGATCAACTTCGGGGTGTCCGGGTACGGGACGGCCCAGGAGCTTCTCGCGCTCAGGCACCGGGCGTGGCGCTTTTCGCCGGACGTCGTGGTCCTCGCGGTGACGACGGCCAACGACATCCGGAACAATTCCCGCGTCCTCGAGAACGATCCCGACCGGCCGTACTTCGTGCTCCGCGGGGACGCCCTCGTCCTCGACAACAGCTTCCTTTCATCCTGGCGATATCGCCCGGTCTGGCGGGCGCTCTACGGAGCCGCATCCCGGCTGGTGGACCGTTCCCGGATCCTGCAGGTCGCCAACCAGGCGATGAACGCGTATCGCTCCCGCCGCGCGGCTCTCCGCCAGGAGGCCGCGGCGAAGGAGGCGGCCGCAGCGGCCCCCGCGCTCCCGCCCGCGGCTCCGCAGGCAGGAGGGCCGGCGACGACCGCCCCGCCTCCCGGGGCGGAAGCTGGCCTCGACGACATGATCTACCGGGATCCGGCCGACCCGGCCTGGAAGGAGGCGTGGCGGGTCACCGAACGGCTGATCGAGGCGATGGGCGACGAGGTGAAGGGCCGGGGGGCGTCGCTCCTCGTCGTGACGCTGTCGAACGGGATCCAGGTCCATCCCGACCCCGCCGTGCGCGCCGCCTACGCGCAGCGGATCGGCGCCCCCGATCTCTTCTACCCCGAGCGCCGGATCGGGGCGCTGTGCGAGCGGAAGGGGATTGCGTTCCTCTCCCTGGCGCCGCCGTTCCAGGAGCATGCGGAAAAGCACGGGGCCCGGCTGCACGGCTTCGGCGCAAACCTCGGCGCGGGGCACTGGAACCGCGATGGCCACGACCTCGCGGGGCGGCTCATCGCCCGGGCGATCTGCCGCGACTTTTCCGGGGGCGTGCCGGGCGGCGGAGCGGGCGCGGGCCGCCCGCGTTGACGGTCAGTCGAGGTACCGCTCCCGCCACATCCCGAACATGAGCAGGGCCCACAGCCGGTACTGGTGGTCGCGCCGGCCGGAGAGGTGCTCCGCCACGACCCGGCGGACTCCCTCCGGGCGCAGAAACCCTTCCCGCCGGACCCGCTCCTCGCCGAGGTACTCGTCGAGAAGCGGCCGCAGCTCGTGCCGCAGCCACCGCGACAGCGGGACCCCGAACCCCATCTTCGGCCGGTCGAGGAGGGGGCGGGGCACGAGCGGATCGAGCACTTTCCGCAGCAGGGACTTCGTCTCGCCTCCGCGGACCTTGAAGCGGTGCGGAAGGCGCGCCGCGAACGCCACGATCCTGTGGTCGAGCAGCGGCACCCGGGCCTCCAGCGAATACGCCATCGAGGCGCGATCCACCTTGGCGAGGATGTCGTCGGGCAGGTACGTCCTGATGTCGGTCGCCATCGCGCGCTCCACGATCCCTCCGGCGCGCGGGTCCCGGAACGTCCGGAAATAGGCGAGGTGCTCGTCGTCGGCCACGGTCGGCAATATCTCGCCGAGGCGGCGTCTCTCGAAGATCCCCACCGTGTGGAAGTACATCTGCGCGGGGTCGTCGTGCCGGACGCTCTCCCCGCCCCGCTGGATCTTGTGGACGGGGACGTGCGCGAGCAGCGCCCCCAGCGGGCGGCGCAGGAACCCGGGGATCGCCTGCACGAGCGACCCGCCGCGGACCCAGCGGTACCGCGGATAGCCGCAGAAGAGCTCGTCCCCGCCGTCCCCCGACAGGCTCACGGTCACGTGGCGCCGCGTGAACTCCGAGACGAGCATCGTCGGTATGGCCGAGGAGTCGGCGAACGGCTCGTCGTACGCCTCCGGGATCCTCCGGACCAGCGCAAGCGCCTCGCCGGGCGTGCAGGTCTTTTCGTGGTGATCGGTCCCGAGGTGGCGCGCCACCGCCCGGGCATATCCCGACTCGTCGAACCCCTTCTCGGAGAAGCCGATCGAGAACGTCTTGACCGGGCCCGACGCCGCCTTCCGCATCAGCGCGACGGTGAGCGAGGAGTCGATCCCCCCCGAAAGGAACGCGCCGAGCGGAACGTCGCTGATCATCCGGTACCGGACCGACGACTCGAGGAGGGCGGCGAGCTCTTCCGCGTATTCGCCCTCCGACCGCGGGCGCTCCTCCTCCTTCCTCCAGTGGTCGAACAGGTCCCAGTAGCTCCTGTCGGTCTCGCTTCCGTCGGCGGCGATCTCGAGAATGCGGCCGGGGAGGACCTTGCGGGCGTCGCGGTAGATGGCGTGGGGCGCCGGCACGTACTGGAACTCGAGGTAGTACTGGAGCGCGTCGCGGTCGACCTCCCGCGGGAACGAGCGGCAGGCGAGAAGCGGCGACAGCGTGGAGCCGAAGAGGACGAGCCCCGGCGCGCGGGCGACGTAGAGCGGCTTGATCCCCAGCCGGTCGCGCACCAGCGACAACGTCCGCGTCCGCCCGTCCCACAGGGCGAAGGCGAACATCCCGATGAAGCGCGAGACCGCGCCGTCGACGCCCCACTCCCGGCAGGCGGCGAGGATGACCTCGGTGTCGGAGTCCCCCCGGAAGGCGTGCCCGCGCTTCACGAGCTCGCCGCGGATCTCCCGGTAGTTGAACACCTCCCCGTTGTACGAGATGGCGAGCGAATCGCCGCGCGCGGCCATCGGCTGGGCCCCGGCCTCCGACAGGTCGAGGACGGCGAGGCGGCGATGCGCGAGGCCGGCGCGCCCGTCGGGGGAAAGGAATATCCCGGAATCGTCGGGCCCCCGGTGTTCCATCGTCGCCGCCATCGCGCGGAGAAGCTCCGCGCCGGGGCGCAGCTCTCCCGTCGCCAGGAACCCGGCTATCCCGCACACGGCGTCACCGCTTCTCCGCCATCAGCGCGTCGTAGAGGCGCTCCATCTCCGTCACCATCCGCTCCGTCGAGAAATGCTTCGCCGCGCGCCTGTGCCCGGCTTCCCCCATCGCCTCCCTCCGGACCGGGTCGGCGAGCAGCCGCACCAGCGCGTCGGCCAGTGCCGACGGCTGCCGCGGAGGCACGAGCAGGCCGGTCTCGCCGTCCCGGACCGCCTCCGGGTTTCCCCCGACATCGCAGGCGACGACGGCCCGGCTCCCGGCCATCGCCTCGAGGATGGCGTTGGAGAACCCTTCCTCGCGCGACGGGTGCACGAAGAGGTCGCTCGCCCGGATGCAGTCCGCCACGTCGGTCCGGTCGCCGAGGAACCGAACGTTTTCCGCCACCCCGCCCTGCGCCGCCAGCGCCCGGCATCGCTCCATCGTTCCCGCGTCGCGCCCGGCGAGAAGGAATACGGCGGCCGGAAAGGACGCGACGACGCGCGGAGCCGCCGCGACGAGGTCGTCGAGTCCCTTGTAGGGGTAGAAGTTGGACACCGACAGGATAACCGGTGCGCCGGGCGGAATTCCTTCGCGGCGCCGAAAATCTTCGACCTGCTCCCGCGTCCACGGCGCGATCGGGTCGACGCCGTTGCAGATCTTCCGGAACTTTCCGGAACAGAACCGCTCGGTCCTCTCGATGTCGCGCCTGACGGCATCGGAGTTGACGAGAACGACATCCGCGAGAAGGTTCCCCAGCGGCTCCACGCGGCGCAGGAGCGGGAAATCCGCCTTGTAGTCGGCCATCGCCCGCTTGCTGACGATCACGCGCCGGACGCCGGCCAGTCTCGCCGCCGCCGGTCCGAGGACGTTGGCCGCCGGAAGATAGGCGTGGAGGATGTCGGGGCGATCCTTCCGGAATATCCGGGCGAGGTCGCGGACGGTGCGGAGGTGCTCGCGCGGGCTGCTCCGGAACCGCTTTCCCCGTTCGGGGTCCCCCGCGACCGTCACAGGCATGAGCGCGGAAAACTCTCCGTAGAGCGCTCCGCCGCCCGCGGTCGTGAAGAGCGAGAGGGAGTGCCGGGAGCCGTCGAGCCGGCGGGCCAGCGAAAGGACGTGGCGCTCGGTCCCCCCGGATTCGAGGTTGGGAAGGAGATACGCGATCTTCATGCCCCCGCCATTTTAGTTCATTCCGGCATTGCCGAATACATTAACGAAACGGAAGTTGGTAGAATGAACCCGCCGGACGCTGCGCGGGTGGCGCCTCCCCGAGGAGGCGCTATCGGGAGGACAATGGAAGCCGGGTCCATTCGCAAGACCGTCATCGAGCCCTCGAGGGGTTGGCGGATGCTCGATGCGGGGGAGCTCTGGACCTGCCGGGA
>JBLNEU010000287.1:0-4145 GCA_050263015.1 Deltaproteobacteria bacterium
GACAAAGTGGACGTGGGAGAACATCGACTTCATGCGGGAGCAGCTCAAGCATCTAGGCATCTCCAACGACTGGGACCGCGAGCTCGCGACGTGCGCTCCATCCTATTACCGCTGGGAGCAGCTCTTCTTCCTCTGGATGCTCGAGGACGGCCTGGCGTACCGGAAGCGGGCCCAGCTCAACTGGTGCGAGGAGTGCCAGACCGTGCTCGCCAACGAGCAGGTCAACCGGGACGGGACGTGCTACATCCACGACCACACCCCGGTCACCCAGCGCGAGCTCGACCAGTGGTTCCTCGGGATCACGAAGTACGCGGACGAGCTCCTCTCGGGACACGAGGAGCTCCGCGGGGGTTGGCCCGAGAATGTCCTCGAGATGCAGCGCAACTGGATCGGGCGAAGCGAAGGGGCCGAGATCGATTTCCCGTTCGCGGAGGGGGAAGGCGGGATCACGGTGTTCACGACGCGGCCCGACACGATCTACGGGGCCACCTTCATGAGCATGGCGCCCGAGCACCCGCTCGTCCTCGAGTTCGCCCGGAAGGCGGGGCGCGAGGCCGAGGTCCGCGCCTTCGTCGACAAGGTCGCGCGGCAGGACAGGATCGTGCGGACGAGCGAGGACCTGGAAAAAGAGGGGATATTCACCGGCGGATATTGCAGGAACCCGGTCACCGGGGAGAAAATTCCGGTCTTCGCGGCCAACTTCGTCCTCTACGAATACGGGACGGGCGCAGTGATGGCCGTTCCGGCCCACGACCAGCGGGATTTCGAGTTCGCGAGGAAGTACGCGCTCCCGATCGTGCCCGTCATCCAGCCCGACGGCGACCCGCTGGCCGCCACGACGATGGAGTGCGCCTACGAGGGGCCGGGGACGATGGCCGCGTCCGGCCCGTTCACCGGCCTCCCGAACGAGGAAGGCAAATCGCGGGTGACGCGCCACTTCGAGGAGAAGGGAATCGGCCGGGGAAAGGTCCAGTACCGGCTCCGCGACTGGGGAATCAGCCGCCAGCGGTACTGGGGTTGCCCGATCCCGGTCATCCACTGCGCGGCGTGCGGGGTCGTCCCGGTCCCGGAAAAGGATCTCCCCGTCGTCCTGCCCGAGGACCTGCCGTACAGCCGCGAGAAGGGGAACCCGCTGTCCGCCGCGGAAAGCTGGCTGCGCGTCCCGTGCCCGAAGTGCGGGGCCCCCGCGCGCCGCGAGACCGACACCTTCGACACGTTCTTCGAGTCGAGCTGGTATTTCCTCCGGTACATCGATCCGAAGAACGACCGCGAGCCGCTCGACCCGGAGAAGATGGCCCGCTGGATGCCCGTGGACCAGTACGTCGGCGGCGTGGAGCACGCCGTCATGCATTTGAACTATGCCCGTTTCTTCCACAAGGTCTTGCGCGACAAGGGGCTCGCCCCCGGGAACGAGCCGTTCAAGCGGCTCTTGTCCCAGGGGATGGTCTGCATGCAGACCATGGAGTGCCCCAAGCACGGCTGGCGCTACCCCGAGGAGGTCGACGCGGAAGGGAAGTGCCTGCAGTGCGGGGAGACGGTCGACGTCGGCCGGTCCATGAAGATGTCGAAATCCAAGCGCAACGTCGTGGAGCCGTCCGCGCTCATCGAAAAGTACGGCGCGGACACGGCGCGCCTGTTCTCCCTGTTCGCGGCGCCGCCGGAGAAGGATCTCGACTGGAGCGAGCAGGGTGTCGAGGGGGCGTTCCGATTCCTGGGACGCGTGTACCGGCTCGTCGCCCAGCGGGCGGAGGCGCTCCGGAAGGCGGGGCCGCTCCCCGGGGGCGATCCGCCGCCGCAAGCTCGCCGCATCCGGCAGACGACGCACCGGACCCTCAAGAAAGTGACGGGGGACGTGGAGGAGCGGTACCACTTCAACACGGCGATCTCGGCGGTCATGGAGATGGTGAACTTCCTCTACCTCGTCGAGGACGGGGCGTGGGAGGCCCCGGAAGCCGCCCCGGCGCTCCGCGAGGCGGTCGAGATGCTGGTCACGATGCTGTCCCCGTTCGCGCCGCACGTGGCCGAGGAGCTCTGGGAGCGGATCGGGATGGAGGGGCTGGTCTGCCGGCGGCCGTGGCCCGCGGCGGACCCGGAAATGGCCAGGGCCGAGGAGATCCTCGTCGTCGTCCAGGTCAACGGGAAGGTGCGTTCCAGGATCACGGTCGACGCGGAGGCGTCGGAGGAGGAGATCCGCGGCAAGGCGATGGCCGACCCGCGCGTCCTCGACTTCATCGGGGGAAAGCCGGTCCGGAAGCTGGTCTACGTCCCCGGCAAGCTCGTCAGCATCGTCGTATGAAACGGGGGCTCGCGCTGGTCAACCTCCTCGCGCTCGCCCTCGCGTCCTGCGGTTATTCCCTCCGCGACGACCCCGGGACGCGCTTCTCCGAGCCCGGGATCGTCGTCGACCTTCGGCCGTTCGCCAACGCGTCCCTGGTCCCCGACGCGGGCGCGTTCCTCGCGGGCCGGGTCCGGGAGGAGATGGCGCGGGAAGGATTCCGCGGGCGGTTCGCGCGCGCCGGCGCGGACTACGTCGTCGAGGGGACGGTGACGGCGGTGCGCGAAGAGATCTTCTCCCGCGGAGCCGACCGGTTCGGGCTCGGGTACCAGCTGACGCTGCAGGTCGATATCCGGGTCGTCGAGGTCGCCCGCGGCCGCCTGCTCTGGACGGAGGCCGCGCTGGTCGAGTCGGCCCAGTATTTCGCCGGCGCCGACTACCAGTACACCGAATCGAACCGGAGGATGGCGTTCGAGGAGACGTGCCGCCGGATGGCCCGCAGGATCGGGCAGACCCTCCGGGTGCTCCTGTGACCGCGTCGCGTCATCCGGATCTCTTCCGGCCGTGGCTCGCGGGGGCCCCGTGGCCCGCCTATCTCCTCGCGGGAGAGGGGGCCGGTCTCGCCGACCTGCTCGGAGAGCTCTTGGAGGCGCGCTACCGGGAAGAAGGCGCCTCCGTCGAGCTCCGGCTCGTGACGGCGGCCGACATGGAGCGGGAATCGCCTTCGGTCGAGTGGCGGACGCCGTCGTTTTTCGCCAGCCGCCGCATCTTCGTCCTTCCCGACGTCGAGGAGGTGAAGAAGGCCCCGCGCAAGGAGCTCCTCGCCTACCTCGCGGCGCCCGAGCCGTCCGTCACTCTCGTCCTGCCGTGCGCGGGCCGCGACGGCGTCAAGACGTTCTCGGCGCTTCCGAACGTGCGCTCCGCCTCCCCGCGCGAGGACCAGGTCGTCTCCGTTCTCGCGCAATACGCGTCGGCGACGGCCGCGGCCGCGGGCAAGGCGATGGCGGACGACGCCGCGGAGTTCCTCGCCCGGTGGGTGGGGCCCGATTACTCCCGCATCAAGGCGGAGACGCGCAAGCTCCTGTCGTTCGCGGGCGAGAGGCGCGAGATCGGCGAGGAGGAAATCCGCGCGGTCTGCGTCGCGGGCGGGACCGTGAACCCGTTCCGCCTGGCGGACGCCCTTTTCCTGCGGGACGGAGCCGGGTGCATCGAACTTTTCCGGAATTTCGCGGCCGGGGCCGATTCCTCCGACTTCCACGGCCTTGTCGGCGCCATCGCGTGGGGCGCGAGGAAGCGGATGGAGGGATCGGGATTCGGCCGCAAGGGGCGGCCGGCCCTCTCCGCGGAACGGGGCGGCGCGATCCTGTCCGCCCTGTCGCGGATCGACCGGGGACTGAAAGGGGAGAGCGGACTCTCCCCGGAACAGCTATTCGAGATTCACCTGCTGAAGCTTCTGGCGTGAGGGGGGACGGTCACTTCGCCGCGGCGGCCTTGTGGACCGCCTTGGAGAGCCGGGCCACCTTGCGGGCGACCGTCTTCTTGTGCAGGACCCCCTTCGAACCGGCGCGCTGGATGACGGAAACGGCTTCCGAAAGCGTCTCCGCGGCCTTGTCGACCGCGCGCTCCTCGATCGCGGTGCGCACGTCCTTGACCGCCGACTTCACCGTGGAACGGATGTGACGGTTCCGGGCTCTCTTCTTCAGACTCTGCTTGTGACGCTTGATCCCCGACTTCAACTGTCCCAACGGAATCCTCCCGAGGTTCTTTGGAACGCAACGGCAAAGAGGTAATCTAATATGGGAGGGATCGATATGTCAAACCAAAAACTTTCCGCATCGTTGGCCGCCGCTTCGGAACCGGTTCTCCTGAC
>JBLNEU010000288.1:0-4705 GCA_050263015.1 Deltaproteobacteria bacterium
CGAAATGCTCCTGGGGAGATCGTGATGCCCCGGCGGGGGCATGGTCCCGTCTTCCGCTCAAGTCCTTTTCCCCGGAGGGGGTTGCCATGGCGGACATCGATACCCGGAACGATCTCCACTCCCGGCTGAAACGGAAGAACTTCACGGCCGCCGTCATCGGCCTCGGATACGTCGGGCTGCCGCTCGCGATGGAATACGCCGACGCCGGGATCCCGGTCATCGGGGTCGACCTGGACGGGGCCAAGGTCCGCGCGCTCAAGTCGGGCAAGTCGTACATCGACGACATCCCCTCCGAGTCGGTCAAAAACGCCGTGGAGATGGGCTTTCTGCGGACGACGACCGACTTTTCGGCGCTGGCCGAAGCGGACACGGTCAACATCTGCGTTCCCACCCCGTTGCGGAAGACGAAGGACCCCGACCTTTCCTACATCGTCAGCGCCGCCGAGCAGGCGGCCAAGTACCTCCACAAGGACATGCTGATCGTCCTCGAGAGCACGACCTATCCGGGGACCACCGACGAGGTCCTCGTCCCGATGTTCGAGGCGAAGGGCCTGAAGGTGGGGCGCGACATCTTTCTCGCGTTCTCTCCGGAGCGGGTCGACCCCGGCAACGCGCGGTTCACGACGAAGAACATCCCGAAGGTGGTCGGGGGCGTGACGCCGAAGTGCACGAAGATGGCGGCCGCCCTCTACGGCGGCGTCCTCGAGAACGTCCACCCGGTTTCGAAGGCGAGCGTGGCCGAGATGGTCAAGCTGCTCGAGAACACGTTCCGGTCGGTGAACATCGGCCTGGTCAACGAGATCGCGCTGATGTGCGACCGGATGGGAATCGACGTCTGGGAGGTGATCGACGCGGCCAAGACGAAGCCGTTCGGCTTCATGCCCTTCTATCCGGGTCCGGGGATCGGGGGCCACTGCATCCCCCTGGACCCGTTCTACCTGTCCTGGAAGGCGAAGCAGTACGGTTTCGAGTCGCGCTTCATCGAGCTCGCCGGGGTGATCAACGGCCAGATGCCCCACTTCGTGGTCGGCAAGATCATCGACGCCCTCAACCGGTTCAGAAAATCGGTGAACGGCGCCAGGGTGCTCATCCTCGGCGTGGCGTACAAGAAGAACATCAGCGACGTGCGGGAGTCGCCCGCGCTCGACATCATCGAGCTCCTCAACCGGAAGGGGGCGGCGCTCACGTATTGCGACCCGTACGTTCCCGTCCTGTCGGAACACGGGATCTCGCTGAAAGGGGAGAAGTTTTCGGCGGCGACGCTGCGGAAGGCCGACTGCGTCGTCGTGGTGACCGACCATGATGACTTCGACTGGCGCCTCGTCGCCCGGGAGTCGAAGGTGGTCGTCGACGCCCGCAACGCGCTGAAAGGGATGAACGGCAAGAAGATCATCAAGCTCTGAAAAGTCAGGGAAAAGTTCAGGGACGTTGTTGAACTTTTCGAAAGTTCAGGGACGTTGTTGGACTTTTCGTCCGGAAAGCGGACCGGGGCCGGACCGCAAAGTCGAAGAACGTCCCTGAACTTTTGACGAGGGAGGCCGGATGACCTACCTGATCACGGGCGGGGCGGGCTTCATCGGCTCGAACCTCGCCTCGGCGCTGCTTGCGGCCGGCCACCGCGTCCGGGTGTTCGACAATTTCCTGACAGGCAAGCGGGAGAACCTTGCGGGGTTGGCGGAAAGATACGGCGGCGCGTTCGAGCTGATCGAGGGAGACCTGCGGGAGCTGGCCGCCTGCCGCCGGGCGGCCGAGGGGGCGGTTTTCGTCCTCCACCAGGGAGCGCTTCCGTCGGTCCCGCGCTCCGTCGCCGATCCGATCCTGACCAACGAGATCAACGTCGGCGGGACGGTCAATCTACTCGTCGCGGCCCGGGACGCCGGCGTTCGTCGGGTTGTCTTCGCCGCCTCGTCGTCCGCCTACGGCGACACGCCGGAGCTCCCCAAGCGCGAGTCGATGATGCCCAATCCGAGGAGCCCCTACGCCGCGCAGAAGCTCGCGGGCGAGCATTTCATGCGGATCTTCTTCGAGGTCTACGGGCTCGAGACCGTCGCGCTCCGGTACTTCAACGTCTTCGGGCCGAGGCAGGACCCGAAGTCGACGTACGCGGCGGTCATCCCCCGGTTCATCACATCGGTCCTCGCCGGAGAGGGGCCCGTCATCTACGGCGACGGCGGCCAGACGCGGGACTTCACGTTCATCGACAACGTCATCCAGGCCAATCTCGCGGCGTGCGCCGCCCCGAGAGAAGCGTGCGGCAAGGTCGTGAACATCGCGTGCGGGGAACGGATCTCCCTGCTCGACATCCTCGAGATCGTCTACGGGCTGGCGGGAAGGCGCGTGGCGCCGCGGTTCGAGACGGCGCGGGCCGGGGATGTCCGGGACTCCCTGGCCGACATCTCCCGCGCGAAGGATCTTCTCGGATACGACCCGAAGGTCGGGTTCGCCGAGGGGCTGTCGAAGACGTTCGCGTTTTTCAGAGGGACAATCCGATAGGGACAACGGGCCGCGGACGGTCAAAGCCGCCCGCGGCCCGCGAAGGGCCGCACGATCCTTGACCGGGGCCTTGCGCCCGCCGTTCCCGGACGGACGCCGCCGCGGCCGTGTCCGTCACTCGGGTCCGCTGCCGCCGTCGATGTAAATCGAGCCCGGGCCTCCGGGATTCGTTCCCGCGCCGCCGTCCACGGTGATGCCGGCGTTTTGCGACGGGGGAACGTTCGTGTAAAGCTCCACGTAGCCCCCGTAGCCCCCGTAGCCGTCGACAGCCGTCGCCGCGCCGCCGTTAGCGGAGATGTCCGCTTCAATCAGGAGCGCGCCGGAACCAGGTTCTCCGCCGGAGTAGTAGTCGTCCAGGTAGAGGCCGCCTCCGTCGCCGCCGTACGTGACGCCGGGGCCGCCGTTGTTGACCAGGTTCGAGTAGCCCCGCAGGACGATGCCGCCGGTGCCGTTGGAGTCTTCGTAGTAGATGTAGAGCATCCCTCCGTAACCGCCGGTGGGCCCTGCGCCTCCCCGGGCGAAGATGTTGCCGGATATCTCCATCGCGCCGGCCGGCGTGGTCCAGGAATAGTAATCCGGGTACGACTCGATGTCCACGTATCCGCCCTGCCCGCCGTACGACTCGGCGTTCACGGTCGCGACGTCTCCGCCGTCCGCCGCGATCTGTCCTGACGACATGAGTCTGCCGCCGTAGGTATAGAGATAGATCTGTCCCCCCTGGCCCCCCGAACCCGCAACGAGCTCGTCGGTCCCGGTGCTGTCGCCGCCGCCGGCGTCGATGGCGCCGGAATTGAGGAGATCGCCGACGTTGTTGACGTACATGTTGACGGTGCCGCCCGACCCGCCGTACGTGGCCCCGTTGCCGCCGCGGGCCGTGATCGCGCCGGAGTTGTGGAGGAAGCCCTCGCCCGCTTCCATGTCGAAGCGGGCGCCGTTTCCGCCGTCTTCGTTCGATCCCGTTCCGCCGGACAGCGAGATGGGGCCGGCGTTCTGCAAGGTCCCGGGCCCGCCGACGTATGCCGAGTTCCCCTCCCATCCCCCGAAATACCCGCCTCTGCTCCCGCTGCCGCCGTCGGCGCGGATCGTCCCGGTGTTGACGAAGCGGACATCGGCGTAGAGATTGAGGCGATTGCCGTATCCGCCAAAAGCGGCCGAGTTCCCGCCTTCGGCGTCCGGGTCGTCAGCGTTTCCCCCCGACGCGTCGATCAGTCCCTGGTTGACGACGAGCCCGCCGTTTACGGATCCCTCCGCGTAGCTGACGAATTCGACGGCTCCCCCGTAGCCGCCGCGGCCGGTCGCCGCGTTGTCGCCCGCCGCGTTCACGACCCCCGAGGGCCGGATGAAGATGCCGCCGGACGTATGGATCGTGAGGCCGGCCCGGTCTTTCGATTCGCCGGATTCCTGGATCTCGGGGTCGTCGAACGCCGCGGTCCGGAGCGTTCCGGCGACTTCGAGGTCGTTCTCGAGGTAGAGGTATGCCGACTCGTACGACCAAGAGGAGTTGAGGTCCGCATTGATCGGCAGCGTCAGCGTGGCGCCGGCGTTGACGCGGATGCCGGTGACCGTGTTGATCGTGGAGTCGTCGATCTTGTGGTAGAGGTACGGTTCGCCGCGCAGGAAGTAATGGACGTTGTTCTCCGCGGGATCGGAGTCGTAGACCGGTATCGTCGTGTCCGTCGTCACCGTGAGCGGTTCGACGCCGAAGTCGAGCGTCGGCGCCGGGACGTCGAGGGTAAAGGAGGCGTCGGCCGTGCCGGTCCGGTAGACCTTGACGCCGAGAGGCCCGTAATTGTCGAACCAGATCCCGCATTCGTCCTGTTCCCCGGACCCTCCGCCACCGACCGTGCCTTGGCCTCCACTGATGTCGATGGTGGAACCGGATGTGGTCGCAACCCCGGTGTCGACCCGATAGTCCGACTCCCCCTTGTCCAGAAAGTCGCATCCGGCCGCGAAGAACGAATTCAGCAGGACGAGGAGCAGTAACCGGAAGGTCCGTTTCTCGTTCGGCATGTCGGGTTCTCCTGCGGGTCGCCGGAGAGGGCGACCCGGTCGCTTGAATTTTCCCCGGCGCATTCAGGGGGCGAAACGATAACGACAACAGGAGGCATTTCGGCTGAAGTCGGCAAGACTTCAATAATGAACACGATTCAGAAAATTATCGGGGTGTTTCAGGCGATCTTGCGGGTGACGACCAGGAAAGCCGAGTGGGAGA
>JBLNEU010000289.1:0-2504 GCA_050263015.1 Deltaproteobacteria bacterium
CACATGCTGTTCAAGGGAACGGGACGCCGCAAGGCGCTCGACATCTCCCGGGAAATCGAGTCGGTCGGCGGGTCCATGAACGCCTGCACGGAGAGGGAGTACGTCTTCTTCTTCGCCAAGGTTCTCGACAGGGATTTCCCCCTCGCCGTCGACATCCTCGCCGACATCTATCTCAACTCCGTCTTCGACCGGGACGAGCTCGAGCGCGAGCGCGACGTCGTCCTCCAGGAGATCCTCATGGTCGAGGACAATCCCGAAGACGTCGTCGACGACCTGTTCCACGCCTCGTACTGGGGCGGCCATCCGCTGGGGCTTCCCGTGCAGGGGACTTCCGGCTCCGTCGCGGCATTCACCCGGGATCGCGTCACGTCATGGTTTTCCGACCGGTTCCGGCGGCGCGGGCTCGTGGTGTCGGTCGTCGGGAACCTCGATCACGTCCGCATCGTGGACGCGTTCGAGCGGAATCTCGGCTCGCTGCGCCTCGGCCGCCGCCGCCTCCCGGAGGCGCCGCCGCCCCCGGCGCGCGGCGCGTTCGTCAAGGAGCGCCCGACCGAGCAGGTCCACCTGTGCCTGGGCGCCCCGGCGATTCCCCGGAACAGCGACCTCAGGTACGCCGCGCGCATCCTCAACACGATCCTGGGCGGGAGCATGTGCAGCCGCCTCTTCCAGGAAGTCCGCGAAAAGCGCGGCCTCGCGTACTCGATCGGGTCGTCGATGTCGCTGTACTCGGATTCCGGGATCGTCAAGATTAGCGCCGGCACGTCCCGAGACAAGGTCGACGAGCTTCTGTCCGTCGTGGGGGACGTGGTGGAGAGGATGGGGAACGGAGAGATCGGGGACGATGAGGTCGCTATGGCGCGGGAACTCGTCAAGGGGACCATGATCCTCGGCCAGGAGAGCGCCGAGTACAGGATGTCCCGCCTCGCGATGAACGAACTGGTCTTCGGCCGCATCGAGGAGCACGGTGAAGCGGTCCGGCGGGTGGATGCGTTGAAGGCGGAGGAGGTCCGGGAGCTCGCGGGGGCGCTGCTGCGCCGGGACGCCTTCTCCCTCGCCGCCGTCGGCGACCTGCCGGCCGGCGCGGCCCTCGCATTCTGAAGGATGGCGGGAGGAATCGACATCCCCGTCCTTCCCGTCCGGGCGGGGAGCAGTGAGCTTCTCCCCGCCTACCAGACGGAAGGGGCGTCGGGGATGGATCTGCGCGCCGACATCGAGGCGGAGATCTCGATTCCCCCGATGGGAAGAGCCCTCATCCCGACGGGCGTGGCGGTCGCGCTGCCGCCGGGCGTCGAGGGGCAGGTCCGCCCGAGAAGCGGACTTGCGGTCCGGCACGGGGTCACGTGCCTCAACAGCCCGGGAACCATCGATGCGGACTACCGCGGGGAAATCCGCGTGATTCTCGTCAATCTCGGGAACGCGCCGTTTCCGGTCCGCCGGGGGGACCGGATCGCGCAGATCGTGTTCGCGCCCGTCCTCAGGGCGGCCTTGAGGGTCGTCGACGACCTGGAAGCCACGCGGCGCGGCGAAGGCGGCTTCGGCCACACCGGTTCGTAGCCCGCATCCGCCGCCGCAGCGTAAGCCCGGCGGCCTGTGCGGGCCGGGGGGAGGTCAACGTGATTCCACGGTACACGCGCCCCGTGATGGCCCGGATCTGGGATGCCGAGAACCGGTTCCGGATCTGGCTCGACATCGAGCTCCTCGCGATGGAGGCGATGGTCGAGAAGGGCTGGATCCCCGAGGACGCGCTCGCAAGGGTCCGCGCGAAGGCCCGGTTCGACGTCGCCCGCATCGACGAAATCGAAAAGCGGGTCAAGCACGACGTCATCGCGTTCCTCACCTCCGTCGCCGAGCATATCGGTGACGATTCCCGCTTTCTCCACGTGGGGATGACGAGCTCCGACGTCCTGGACACCTCCTTCGCCGTGCAGATGCGGCAGGCGATCACCCTTCTCATCCGGGAATCCGAGAAGGTGTTCGCGGCGCTCAAGGCCCGGGCGCTGGAACACAAGGACACCGTGATGATCGGGCGGACCCACGGGATCCACGCGGAGCCCGTGACGTTCGGCCTCAAGATGGCGCTGTGGGCCGACGAGATGCGCCGGAACATCGCGCGCCTCCGTCGGGCGCGCGCCGTGATCTCCGTGGGCAAGCTCTCCGGCGCCGTGGGAACCTTCGCCAACGTCGACCCGTTCGTGGAGGAGTACGTCTGCCGGAAGCTGCGCCTCGCGCCCGCGCCCGTCTCGACGCAGGTCGTCCAGCGGGACCGGCACGCGGAGGTGTTCTCCGCCTTCGCCGTCGTCGGATCCTCCCTCGACAAGTTCGCCACCGAGATCCGCCATCTCCAGCGGACGGCGGTCCTGGAGGCCGAGGAATTCTTCTCGGAAGGGCAGAAAGGCTCCTCGGCGATGCCCCACAAGCGCAACCCGGTCCTCTCGGAGAACGTCTGCGGCCTGGCCCGGCTCCTGCGGGGGTACGCCGTGACGGCGCTGGAGAACGTCGCCCTC
>JBLNEU010000290.1:0-2862 GCA_050263015.1 Deltaproteobacteria bacterium
GATGACCTTGTCGTCCGGGATGAAGAGAACCTCGCCCAGGTAGAGGTTGTTGGTGGGGACGAACACCACCGCGAGGCGCTCGCCTTCCCGCTCCGCCGTCCCCGTCCGGAACCCGATGGCGCGGGAGCCGGGGTGCGGATACTCCACGAGGACGACCTCCTTGAACGAGCTCTTGTTGTCGGGGGAGAACGCGTCGGTGAGCTGCTTGACCGTGGCGTAGACGGTCCGGTAGCCCGGTATCCGCTGGATCAGCCCATCCACGCCGGCGAGGATCCGCTTCCCGACGACGTTTCGCGCAAGGAACCCGACGATCACGATGATGACGAGGCCGGAAAGGATTCCCGTGCCCGGGATGTGTTCCGTCCCCGGCACGATCGCCCGGACGATCCCGTCGATGACCGGCGAGAAAAGGGAGTCGACCCTCTGGAAGAACCAGGCCAGCAGGGCGATCGAGATCACGAGCGGCCCGATGATGAAGACGCCCGTGATGAAACTCTTCTTCAGGTTGGCGCGCACCGGGGTATTCTATCGTAAATCGAAACGGGAGGTGACCCCCCCATGGACCACGCGGTCGTCATGGCCGGCGGCTCGGGGACCCGCTTCTGGCCCGAGAGCCGGGCGGGACGCTCCAAGCAGTTCCTCGACCTCACGGGCCGCGGGCCGATGATCGTCGAGACGGTGCGGCGCCTCCGCCCCCTCTTCCCGCGGGAGAATGTCTGGATCGTGGCGGGCGAGAAGGACGCCCCGCACGTGAACGCCCGCGTCCTCGGGATCCCGCGGGGCAACGTCCTTCTCGAGCCCGAAGGGAGGAACACGGCCCCGGCCATGGCCCTGGCCGTCGCCCGCATCGCGCTCGCGGACCCGGACGCGGTCGTCGCGGCGACCCCGGCCGACCACGCCGTCAGGGACGGCCGGAACTATCGGCGGACGCTCCGGAAAGGATTGCGGCTGGCGCGGCGGACCGGGCGCTTCGTCGTCCTCGGAATCACGCCCTCGCACGCGGCCACCGGCTACGGGTACATCGAGCGGGGGAAGCCGTTCGGCCCCCGCGGCGACCGCATCTATGATGTGCGGAAATTCACCGAAAAGCCGGACCTTGCCGCCGCGCGCCGGTTCGTCCGGTCCGGCCGCTACGACTGGAACAGCGGCGTCTTCCTCGTCCGCGTCTCCGCGTTCCGGGACAGCCTGGAGCGCCACCTCCCGTCGGTCCACTCGGAGATCGGGAAGGCGTTCCGCATTTTCGGAACGAAGGCGTTCCGGGGGAAGCTCGCGGCAGCTTACCGGCGCCTCCCGTCGGTCTCCGTGGACTACGGGATCCTCGAGAAGGAAGACGGGATCCTCGTCATCCCCGCCGAGTTCGGGTGGAGCGACCTGGGAACCTGGCGCTCCCTGCACGAGTTCATCGGGAAGCCGGCGGACAACGTCGCTTTCGGGAACGTCATCCTGTCGGACTGCCGGGGGTCCCTGGTCCGGTCGGACAGCGGAGTCGTGGCGGTCATCGGGATGCAGGACGTGGTCGTCGTCCGCAGCGGCGACGCCGTCCTCGTCTGCCCCAGGAGCCGGTCGGAAGAGGTGAAACGGATCGCGGAGGAGGTGCGCCGCGGCTTCCCGGCGCTCGCCTGAGGCCCAAAGTCCGCGCTAGAGGGTGTCGCCGAAGGTCGTGACGACCTTCTTGACCTCGAACTCGTACGTGCCCTTGGGGATCTGGACGGTCACCGTGTCGCCGACCCTCCGGTTGAGGAGCGCACGCCCCACCGGGGCCGCCACGGAGACGAAGTTCTTCTTTCCGTCCGCGACTTCAGGGATGACGAGCGTGTAGCGGATTTCCTCCCCCGTCTCGACGTTCTCGACCGTCACCTCGCTCCCGAGCCCGGCCCGGTCCCGCGGGATCCCCGCCACGTCGATGCGCGAGAGGTCCGCGAGCCGCTTCTGGATCTGGGCGAGCCGGCCGTTGACGGTCGTCTGCCGCTCCTTCGCGGCCTCGTACTCCCCGTTCTCCGAGAGGTCGCCGTGGGCCAGCGCCACGTTGATCTCCTTCGGAAGGACGACCCGGAGCTCGTGCTCGAGCTCCCGGGCCTCCTTCGTCAGCCTCTCCATCGCTTCCTGCAGGAAATTCACGGCGCGTTCGACCTCCTACTGCTCCATCGTGAATTCCTGCATGTCGAACCAGAAGCCGTTCTGGCCGATGGAGTCGATCTCGGCCTGCAGGATCTTCGCGTGCATGTCCTCTTCCTTGGCCAGCGACAGGAACATCTCCCGGACCTCGTCGGTCTTCGCGGCCTTCGCCATCTCCAGGTAGAACCGGTTCGCCTGGATCTCCTTGTCGATGGCGATCTCGAGGAACCGGATCTCGTCGGCCTTGGCGAGCTTCCCCTCGTCGATCTCCTCCAGCTTGGAGCTGGGTGTGAGCAGCGCGGCCACCTCGGCCTCGTCGGCCTTGGGGAGAACCCACGACTTTCCCTGCAGGATCGCGGCGAGGTGCGCCTCGAGCTTGTTCATGTGCCCCACCTCGTCCGATGCCAGGTTGATGAGGACGTTCTTGGCGTTCATGTCCCGCGAGATCCGGGCCAGGCGCAGGTACGCCGCGACGGCTTCCTTCTCCCTGTCAATGGCGCGGTGAAGAACGACGACGTTTTCCGGGATCTGCATTGGGACGTTCCCCCTTTTCGGTGAAGTGGCCGTTTCGAAACGTTCGCGATCAGTGGAATACCAGCTTGCCTCCGTAATGTCCCAGGACGACGCAGGTGGCCGCGCAGGCGGCGAGCAGGCCCGCGTATGCGTACCCCGCTCCCGCGAGCGGAAGGGCGGCGACGCCGGGGACGTAGAACCTCAGGAGGACCGCCGGGACCGACAGCCCGATCA
>JBLNEU010000291.1:0-5160 GCA_050263015.1 Deltaproteobacteria bacterium
GACGAGGGAAGGCCCGCGGCCGTCCCCGCTCTCGTCCTCGAGACCGACGCGGACCGGCGCCGGTTCGGCGAGGCCACGAGGCGCGCGGCGGAGCGGCGCCCGCGGTCAGGATCGCCGTGAGGTCTTCCGGCCGCCTGCGTTTCGGGGTATACTTGAAATCCGAGGAACAAGAGGGGTCGAGGAAACGCGCGGACGAACACTGATGCGCCCCGGAAGGGTGGGGGGGTCGCCATGGTGGATGTCCTGTTCTGGATCTTCTTCGGTGTCGGTTTCATCGTGATGATTGCCACGATCGTTTCGATCTTCCGGACGGTCTGGGTCGGGAAGAAAGAGCGCGATGCCTGGAAGGGGTTGGAAGGGAAATCGTCAATCCTCAACAGGTGATCGCAGCTACCCATTCTGGGAAAAATATTTCACACACCGGGCCCTGCGGTTGCGCCGAAATTGCGTAACGCGCTGATATGACACGCCTGTCCCTGTGCCCTCAATGGGCCTGGGACTTGCAGTTTTCTGCGGCAATGCGCGGCTATCCCGTCTACAGGATGAGTCCTGCGACCAAGGCGTTCGTCCGGGTCGGATCGATTCTCGAGTTGCGGCGCAGTCGCAGGAGCATGAACAGGGTCGGGCTTGCGAAACTGGCCCAGAGGATATTCGCTTCGTCCCCCGGCGAGATCATCTTCGTCGGCGCCGATTCCGTCATCGACCGGTGCGTCATCGTCCAGGAGTCCCTGTCCGTTCTCAACGTCGGATGAACTCCCTCGACAGGGCCTATCGACTTCCGCGGGAAATTCATATAATCGAATCGATTTCCAAACGTTCGACGGCCCCCGGGCCGACTTGAGAAAAGGAGACGGTCGCATGCCTACGGGAACGGTCAAGTGGTTCAACGACGCGAAGGGTTACGGCTTCATCACCCCGGACGAGGGGGAGGACATCTTCGTCCACTTCAGCGCGATCACGGGCGACGGGTTCCGCTCCCTCGCCGAGGGGATGAAGGTCGAGTTCGAAGTGACCGTCGGCCCGAAGGGGAAGAAGGCGGCCAACGTCCGCAAGGCCTGACGTCCCACGCCGTTTCCACGAATACGGAAGGCGCGCCGGGGCCACCCGGGGCGCCTTTTTTTCGCGTCCCGGTCCCTTTTTCGCCGCGGCAAAATGGGGTGACACGGCGCAGGCCCCTTGGTAGATTGTCTATGCTCCAACCCAACCGAGGTGATCGCATGCCCGCATCCCTGCAGCCGCTCTTCCGGCCGTCCCGCGTGGCGGTCGTCGGCGCGTCGTCCAACCCCGAAAAGATGGGATTCCAGATCTTCCGGAACATCCGCGAGGCCGGCTTCGCCGGGGAAATCGTCCCGGTAAATCCCAAGGGCGAAGCGATCCTGGGGATCCCGTCGGTCAAGTCGGCGTCCGAGATCCCCGAGGGCACCGATCTCGCGGTGGTGATCATTCCCGCCAGGGCGGTTCCGGGGGCCATGCTGCAACTCGGGGAACGGAGAGTGCGGGCCGCCATCGTCATCACCGGCGGATTCGCCGAATCCGGCGAGGCGGGTGCCGCCCTCCAGGAGGAAATGGCCCGGAACGCGGCGCGGTGCGGCATCCGGGTGGTGGGCCCCAACTGCCAGGGCGTGAACTACCCGTACCACGGCCTCTGCGCGTCGTGGCCGCTCATCACGCGTCGCGGCGACATCGCGATCGTGTCGCAGAGCGGCACGGTCGGCGCCGCCCTGATCGACTGGGCTTCGGAAGAGCGGCTGGGATTCTCCGCCTTCGTGAGCATGGGGAACCGGACCGACGTGGACGAGGCGGACCTGGTCGATTTCTTCGCCGACGATCCGCACACGAAGGTGATCGCCCTCTACATCGAGGGGGTGAAGGATGCCGGGAAGTTCCTCGCGGCGGTCCGGAGATGCCGAAAACCGATCGTCGTCTTCAAGGCCGGTCGGACGGAGCGCGGGCGCAAGGCCGCCGAGTCGCACACCCGTTCGCTTGCCGGGAGGGACGAGATCTACGACGCCGTCTTCCGGCAGTACGGGGTGCACAGGGCGGCGTCGCTCGAGGAACTCTACGACTTCTCGAAGGCGCTCGCCTACGTCCCCGCTCCCGCGGGGCCGGACACGCTGATCGTCACGAGCTCGGGCGGTTCGGCGATCATCGCCACGGACGTGGCGGAGGAGGAGGGCTTCAGGGTCGCCCCTCTTCCCCCGGCGCTGGCGGCGCGGCTGCGGGAGATCCTTCCGTCCCACTGCATCGTGGGAAATCCGCTCGATCTCACGGGCGACACGGACGCGGCGCGGTACCGCGCGGTGCTCGACGCGGCGCGCGGGCACTACGACGTCGCGATGGCGATCTTCGGCGACCCGATCCCGGGGGCGTCCGGGGTCGTCACGCCCGGGCAGTGCGAGCTCGTCGCCTACCTGGGGGGCGCCGACGTCGAGCGGGCCGAGCGCGTCCTTTTCCACGAGCGGAAGGTCGCGGTGTTTCCCACGCCGGAGCGGGCGATGAAGGCGTTGTCGTGCCACGCGCGCTTCGACAGCCGCCGGTTCCCGCGCGGGATGGGCGCCGGAGCGGAAGCCGCCGGACCCCGCGGGACCGGGAGGGCGCTGACCCCGGCGGAATCGATGGAGTTCGTCGCGGGCGCGGGGATCCCCGTGGCGGAGACGCGGAGCGCGGCGGGCGAGGACGAGGCCGTGGCGGCGGCGGAGGCGATCGGATACCCGGTGGCGGTGAAGATGAACTCCCCCGACGTGACGCACAAGAGCGACGTCGGCGGGGTCGTGCTGAACGTCCCGGACGCGCCGGCGGTGCGGGCGGCTTTCCGCGACCTCGCGGCGGCGGCGGCCCGGGCCGGGGCGCGCCAGGGCGGCGTGCTCGTGAGCGCGATGGCGCCCGCCGGCGTGGAAGTCATCGTGGGAGTCACGCGGGATCCGCAGTTCGGTCACGCCGTCATGTTCGGGATCGGGGGCGTTCTGGTCGAGCTGCTCCGGGACGTCTCGTTCCGCCTGGTCCCCTTCTCCGAGGAGGATGCCGGGCGGATGATCGCCGAGATCCGGGGGGCGAAGATCCTTTCGGGCATGCGGGGGAGACGCCCGGCCGACGCGGCCGCCCTGCGGCGGCTTCTCGTCCTGGTCTCGGACCTCGTGTTCCGCCGGCCGGACATCGAGGAGATGGACCTGAACCCCGTATTCGTCCACGAGCGCGGCGCGCTGGTCGCCGACGCGCGCGTCGTCCTGTCGGGATGACGTTCCGCGTCGGCGTTCCCAGCGAGACCAAGCCGGGAGAGAACAGGGTCTCCCTGACGCCGGCCGGAGCGGCGGCGCTCGCAAGGGCGGGCGCGGCCGTGCGCGTCCAGTCCGGGTGCGGGGTGGAGAGCGGATTTTCCGACGACGAATATGCGGCCGCCGGCGCCGTGATCGTTCCCGGCGCGGCGGAGGCGTGGGATGCCGACCTGGTCGTCAAGGTCAAGGAGCCGATCCCCGAGGAGTTCCCGTTCCTCCGGGAGGAGACGGCGCTGTTCACCTACCTGCACCTGGCCGCATTTCCGGAGCTGACGGCCGTCCTGCTGGAGCGGAAGGTCACGGCGATCGCCTACGAGACGGTGACGGACGGGGGAGGGCTGCCGCTGCTGCGCCCGATGAGCGAGGTCGCCCGCGTCCTCTCGGTCCAGGTCGGCGCCCGGGGACTCGAAAAATCGTGCGGCGGACGCGGGGTGCTCCTGTCGGGAGTGACCGGGGCAGCCCCCGGACGGGTCTGCGTCATCGGCGCCGGAAACGCGGGGCGATGCGCGGCGCGCGCCGCCGTGGGGATGGGTGCGTCCGTGGCGGTTCTCGACACCTCGGCGGAAAAGCTGGCCGCGGTCCGCCGCGAGCACGGCGGGAAGGCGAGGACGGAGAGATCGACGCCGCGGACGGTCGAGGCGGCCGTCGCGGGCGCGGACCTCGTCATCTCCACGGTTCTGGTCGTCGGCGACAGGGCGCCGCTGATCATCCCGCGTGCCCTGCTGAAACGCATGAAAAAGGGGGCGGTCGTCGTGGACATCGCGATCGACCAGGGAGGGACCCTGGAGACGTCCCGGCCGACGACCCATGCGGCGCCGTATTTCGTCGAGGAGGGGATCGTGCACTACTGCGTTTCCAACATGCCGGCGGCCGTTCCGCGCACGGCGACCTCGGCGCTGGCGACCGCCACGCTCCCGCACGTGCTCGAGATGGCGAGGTCCAGCCCCGTTCGGGCAATTCGCGAGGACGCCGCGCTCCGGGCGGGCCTCAACACGTACAGGGGACGGGTGACGTGCGAGGGGGTCGCGCGGGCCCTGAAGCGGGAATACGTTCCCCCGGGCGATCTTCTGGGTTAGGGCGTGGCGGGCTGCTTCAGCCGGACGGCAAGCGCGCGGACCTGCGCCCGCGTGGACGCAAGGTCGCCGGAATTGTCGATCACGTAGTCGGAGGCCCTCGCTTTCGCGTCCGCGTCCATCTGCGCGGCGAGTCGCTGCAGCGCCTTCTCCTTCGGGATGCCGTCCCTTTCCATGAGCCGCTCGATCTGCTGGAACTTCTCGCACCGGATGCCGATCACGGCCTCGAACATCCCTGCGCGGCCCTTTTCGTGGATGAGCGCCGCCTCCACGATGGCCGCGGGATGGCCCCGGGCATCCAGCTGTTGCAGGGCGTAGGCGATCCCCTCGACGATGCGGGGATGGGTGACCGCCTCGAGCTCGGCGCGGCGGACCGGGTCGGCGAACACGATCTCGCCGAGACGGGTCCGGTCGATCGCGCCGTCGGCGCCGAGGATCCCGCGGCCGAAGCGGTGGACGATCTCGAGGTAGGCGTACTGGCCGGGCGCGGTGACTTCGCGCGCGACGGCGTCGGCGTCGACGACGGGGATTCCCTCGCCGCGGAACATCGCCGCGACCGTGCTCTTCCCGCTTCCGATTCCGCCGGTCAGCCCGAAGACGCGCATGATGATGATCTTAGCATCGTCGGGGGTGCGGCGGAAACGGCGGCGGCGACGCGCGAGAACGGAGGACGGTCGGACGGCGTTGACAACCGCGCGGCCGGAGTGGTACGGTCGAAAAGAATGAATCATCATTCATCGCCCTGACGGGGGAGAGAAGGGGGAGCGCGATGGCGGACATGACGGTCAAGGGATTCTTCGATTCGCTTCAGTCCC
>JBLNEU010000292.1:0-3304 GCA_050263015.1 Deltaproteobacteria bacterium
GGCGCTTCGAGCCCGCGCACGAGGAGATCGGCGCCCGGAGGAACCGAGAGGAGCCACGCCAGGAAGCCGATGGCGAAATGGGCCGCCGCCGCGAGGCGTCTTCCCTTGCGGAGATGCCAGAGTGCGGCGGCCGCGAATAGGGTCATGAATACCCCGGGCGGAAGAACGAATGCGGAGAGGACGCGTCGGGTCATGTGAGGGCTCGCCGGCCGCCGGGGGCCGCTCTATCGAGGACGAAAAAAAACCCCGGGGCGGCTGCGCCCGGGGCGGGTGCGTCGATGGAGCGGGCGACGGGATTTGAACCCGCGACTTCAACCTTGGCAAGGTTGCACTCTACCACTGAGTTACGCCCGCGACGGGAACCTCGATTTTAGAAAAAACCGGCGCGCATTGTCAAGGAATCCGGCGAGCCCCGGTTCCGAAGGGGACTACGGCCGGACGGGCCCTTCCCGGTGGAATACCTCCCCGAGGAAGCGGAGGAAATAGTCGAGTCCGGACCACGCCGTGAGGACGATCCCGCCGGCGAGGAAGGCGATCCCGAACCAATGCACGAAGCGGGGCCCGAATACGGCTTCGACCCCGAAAAACGGGTAGTGAAGGATCAGCGCCGCGACCCCGATGTTCAGGAGCAGGGTCTTCCACTTTCCGAGCGCCGACGCGGCGATGATCACCCCCTCCGTCGAAGCCACGCCGCGCAGCGCCGTCACGCCGATCTCGCGTGCGACGACGATCACCACCATCCAGGCCGCGACGCGTCCGGGCGGAACGAGCATGATGAGCGCGGCGCAGACCAGGAGCTTGTCCGCCAGCGGGTCGAGCAGCTTTCCCAGGGGCGTGATCATCTGGTAGCGGCGGGCGAGGTAGCCGTCCAGCAGGTCCGTCAACGTCGCGACGACGTAGAGGACGAAGGCGGCCAGCGACCGGGGAAACGAGATCTCCCCGCCGGGAACGTAAAGGAGAAGCACGACGACGGGAACGATGACGATGCGGAAAAGGGTCAGGAGGTTCGGCGGGTTGAGCCGCGCGTCCCTCTTCATTTCGCGAGGGAGTATTGCCGGTAGTAAGTCATCACCCTCTTGACGTAGAGCTGGGTTTCCGGATACGGGGGGATGCCGCTGTATTTGCGGACCGCCTGGGGGCCCGCGTTGTAGGCGGCGACCGCGTGGATCACGTTCCCCCCGAACGCGCCGAGCAGCTCCTTGATATACTTGATCCCCCCTTCGATGTTCTCGACGGGGTCGAAGGGGTCCGACACCTTGAGGCGCCGCGAAGTGAACGGCATGAGCTGCATCATCCCCTGGGCGCCCTTCCGGGACACCGCCTTCATCCGGCCGTTCGACTCCGCCTTGATGATCGCCTTCACGAGGGCCGGGGACAGGTTGTGGATGCGGGCGAACCGGTCGGCGTAATCCAGCACCCACCCCGGGGCGCCGGACGCCGGAGCCGACACGGGGAGCTCGCCGGGGCCTTCCTTCAGGTAGAGTTCGGCCCCTCCCCGGCTCGGGATGTTCGTGAAGTGCACGACGCCGTCCCGTCCGACGGACCGGTAGATGTCCGCCCAAATAATGGATGGACAAAGGAGGACAGGTATGATTATAAGGAGGCGAATACGCATCATCTCCCGCCATTCTAGAGGAAGCGCGGTTTAACTGTCAATTCGGCCGGATCCGTGCGATTCTTTAGATGCCGGAAACCGTCGGCGGGCTCATGGAGGATAACTTATGGAACGGGTGTCGAATTTCCTGGTGGTAGGAAGCGGCATCGCCGGGTTGAGCTTTGCCCTTCGGGCCGCCGGGAAGGGGTCCGTCAACATCATCACCAAGCGGGAAGCGGCGGAGTCAAGCACGAACTATGCCCAGGGAGGAATCGCCACTGTCTGGAGTGGCGAGGACTCCTTCGAGTCCCACATCGAGGATACCCACCGCGCCGGAGCGGGCCTGTGCCGCCCCGAGGTGGTGGACCTCGTCGTCCGGGACGCCCCGGCCCGCATCAAGGAGCTGATCGGCTGGGGAGTCCGTTTCACGCGGCGCAGCGGCGGCCAGGAATTCGACCTCGGGCGGGAGGGCGGACACTCCAAGCGCCGCATCTTCCACGCCCAGGACCTGACGGGACGGGAGGTCGAGCGCGCCCTCCTCGCGCGGGCGAAGGCCAACCCCCGGATCCGGATCTTCGAGAACCACGCGGCGGTCAATCTCATCACGCGGCGGAAGATCGAGTCGTTCGACCGGCGCGAGGCCGACGAGGTGCTCGGCGCCTACGTCCTGGACGAATCGACCGGTGCGATCCACACCTTCGTCGCGGACGCCACGATCCTGTCGACCGGCGGCGCCGGGAAGGTCTACCTCTACACGAGCAACCCGGATATCGCGACGGGGGACGGCGTCGCCATGGCGTACCGGGCGGGCGCGACGATCGCCAACATGGAGTTCGTCCAGTTCCATCCGACGTGCCTCTTCCATCCCCACGCGAAGTCGTTTCTCATCTCGGAAGCGGTCCGCGGCGAGGGGGCCCTCCTCGTCAACCGGGCCGGGAAGCGCTTCATGAGGGGGGTCCACCCGATGGCCGAGCTCGCCCCCCGCGACATCGTGGCCCGGGCGATCGACGAGGAACTCAAGCGCACCGGCGACGACTGCGTCTACCTCGACATCACGGCGAAGGGAGCCGCATTCATCCGGAAGCGGTTCCCCAACATCCACGGGACGTGCCTGTCCTTCGGGATCGACATGACGAAGGAAGGGCTGCCGGTCGTGCCGGCTGCGCACTACCAGTGCGGGGGCGTGCAGGCCAACCTCTTCGGCGAGACCGACGTCCGCCGCCTCTTCGCCATCGGCGAGTGCGCCTGCACCGGGCTTCACGGGGCCAACCGCCTTGCCTCGAACTCCCTCCTCGAGGCGCTCGTCTTCTCGCAGAGGGCCGTGGCCCGGGCCCTGGAGGCCTACGTGGGCAAGGCGCGGCCGAAGCCGCGCATTCCGAAGTGGGACCCGGGCAACGCCCAGGACTCGGACGAGGCGGTCGTCGTCTCGCACAACTGGGACGAGATCCGCCGGCTCATGTGGAACTACGTCGGGATCGTCCGCTCGAACAAGCGCCTCTCGCGGGCCCTCGACCGGATCGAACTCCTCAAGAAGGAGATCGCGGAGTATTACTGGAATTTCAAGGTGACCGGGGACCTGCTGGAGCTTCGGAACATCTGCACCGTCGCCGAGCTCATCGTCCGGTGCACGATGCAGCGCCGGAAAAGCCGGGGACTCCACACGACGATCGACTACCCGTTCCTGGACGACGAGCACGGGCGCCAGGACAC
>JBLNEU010000293.1:0-4354 GCA_050263015.1 Deltaproteobacteria bacterium
AGGACGCGCTCAGGTATATCGACGCCGTTCTCGAGGCCCGGGACCGGATCCGGGAGCGTGCCGGGAAGCGCGGGAACGGCGGCGACCGCCGCCAGGCGATGCTCATCGAGTTCGTTCTCTCCGGCAACGCGTCGATCGTCGAGCTCTCCGAACCGGAAGTGGAGCGCGTAGACGGTCATTTGCGCATCGTCTCGAGACGTCCGATCGCCGTTCTCGAATTGTCCCGGGCCTACGTCCGGGGGGACATCTACGAGATCGCCCGGGACGCCCTGGGGCTCGGCGAAAAGGAGTCGAGGGACCTCCTGGAACCGTTGCTGCCCCCCGAATCCGGGGGGCAGGCGGCGCCATCGGGAGAGAAGGGACGGAAAGGGGCCGATCGATGAGGTTGAGCGTCGCCACGAATTTCGACCCGTCGTTGATCGAGGCGGTCCGGCAGTACCCCGTCGTCGAACTGTTCGGCAAGCTCCGCGAGGATGCCGTCGGGGGGGGCCGCGCGCCTTACCAGCTCGC
Organism: Deltaproteobacteria bacterium; assembly: GCA_050263015.1. Classification (GTDB taxonomy): domain Bacteria; phylum Desulfobacterota; class Deferrimicrobia; order Deferrimicrobiales; family Deferrimicrobiaceae; genus JBLMWX01. Next base: position 511 of record JBLNEU010000293.1, read on the forward strand.
CCCGGTGACGCGCCGGGAAGTCGCGGAGCACGTCCGCCAGGCGCGCGACGCCGGGATCGGGTTCAACTACCTCCTCAACTCGGCCTGCCTCGGCAACCGCGAGATCACCCGCGCGGGACAGCACGACATCGAGGAGCTCGCCGGCTGGCTCTGCGACATCGGCGTCGACTCGGTGACCGTCGCTTCGCCCCTCCTCCTCAGGCTTCTCAAGGCCCGGTACCCCCGGCTCAAGGTCCGGATCTCCGTCTTCGGCGGCGTCGACCGGGTGCGAAAGGCCCGGATGTGGGCGGACCTGGGAGCGGACTGCATTGTGCTCGACAGTCTCCTGGTGAACCGGGAGCTGCAGACGCTCGAGCGGATCAGGAAAGGCGTTTCGTGCGACCTCGAGCTCCTGGCGAACAACAACTGCCTGTCGTCGTGCGCGTTCTCGCCGTCGCACATGAACGCGCTCGCGCACGCGGGGCAGTCCTGGCACGCCAACAGGGGCTTTCTGATCGACTGGTGCTTCCTCAAATGCACCGAGATCAAGCTGCGGGAGCCGGTGAACTACATCCGCTCCGAGTGGATCCGGCCGGAGGACACCGCGCTCTACGAGGAGCTCGGGTACGACCTGTTCAAGATCGCCGAGCGGGACATTCCGACGGCGATCATGGAAACCAGGGTCAAGGCGTACGCGCAGAGGCGATACGACGGGAACCTGCTGGACATCGTCCAGCCGTACGCCTTCGGCGCCGCCGGGGCAGGCGAGCGCCGTCACCGCCGCGGGATCGGATGGTTCCTCAGGTTTGCCGTGCGTCCCCTGCTCGCCAACCCCGCGCGCATGCTGGTCCTCAAGCGTCTCGCCGACGCCCTGAGCATGACGCGGCCCGTCGCGGGACCGCCGCCGGTGTTCGTCGACAACCGCGCGCTGGACGGGTTCATGGAGCGTTTCCGGAGGGAAGGGTGCCGGGACGTCGACTGCGAGGAGTGCCGTTGGTGCCACGATTTCGCGGCGAAGGCGGTCCGGCTGGACGGGGCGCACCGGGAGCGGGCGCTCCGCGCTTTCGACGCGCTGTTCGAGGCGCTCGACGGCGGCGCGATGTGGCGGTACCTGCCGGAGGACCGGCCGCGATGAGCCCCCGGTTCGACCTCAAGATCGGCGACCATATCCATCTCCCCCGCGGGAAAAGACATTACAACGAGCGTCATTTCACGGAGGCGGCGCCCCGTTACGATCTCGCCACCCGCGCCATGTCGCTGGGGCGGGACGCGGCCTGGAAGAAATCCCTCGTCGCCGCGCTCCCGGACGCTCCGTCCCCTCTCTGCATCGACGTCGCCTGCGGCACCGGGGACTTAAGCGTGCTTCTCGCGGAGAAATATCCCGGCGGGGAGATCGTGGGACTGGACCTGACGGGACCGATGCTCGATCGCGCCCGGGAGAGACATCCGCCCCCCAACGTGCGGTTCACGCGGCAGGACATGGGCGCCATGGGCATTGCGTCGGGGAGCGCCGATGTCGTCACGGGCGCCTACGCGCTGCGCAACGCCCCGGAACTCCGGACGACCCTGGACGAGGTTCGGCGGATCCTCAAGCCGGACGGCGTCGCCGCGTTCCTGGATTTCGCGAGACCGGCGTCACGGTGCCTCGGGGTCCCCGAGTATTGGCTCCTCAGGACGTGGTGCGGTTTCTGGGGAATGACCCTCCACGCCAACCCGGAGATACACGGCTACATCGCGCCGAGCCTGAAACTCTTCCCGGACCGGTCGCAGCTCCGGGCATTGTTCGCCGACAGGGGCCTCGAGCTGACGGCCTCGCGCTCGTTCTTCCTGGGAATCGTGGAGCTGCTTGTCTTCCGGAAACGCCCGGGGCCCGAATGGCCGCCCCGGAGCGGCACGGAGTGACGCCCCATGTCGTTCGCCTGGGTCATCCCGGTCATCGTCATTCAAAGGCTCTTCGAACTGCGCCTGTCCGAACGACACAGGTCGGCGCTCCTCGCCCGCGGGGGCCGCGAATATCACGCGGAGACCTTTCCCGCGATGGTGGCGCTCCACGTTCTCTTCCTCGCGTCCCTCGCCGTGGAGTCGTATCCCTGGCGCTTCCCCCTGGACGCCGTCACCTGGGGATGCCTCGCCGCGCTCGCGGTCGTCACCGCCGGCCGGTACTGGGTCATCGCAAGCCTCGGGGAATACTGGAACGTCCGGATCGTCGTCGTTCCCGGCGCGGCCGTCAGGCGGGCGGGCCCCTACCGGTTCATGCGGCACCCGAACTACCTGGTCATCGTCCTCGAATTTCTCCTGCTCCCGCTCCTCATGCGCGCGCCCGTGACGCTGGTCGTCTTCTCGACGGCCAATCTGTTCGTCCTCGGGGAGCGCATCCGCCTCGAGGAGAAAGTGTTGAGGGAGCTGACCGATTACGGCGAGAGATTTCCGAAAACGCGGTAACGCCGGGCACGCGCGCCGGACGCTGGCCGGCGCGTCTCAAGTCCCGGCGGAGGACGGCGGGGATTCAGGCGGCCTTGCGCATCTCCTCGTCGGAGACGGGCGTCGCTCCATCGGGAACGGACGCACCTTCGTCCGCCGGCTCGCTCCCGGAGAGCCGCGCCGGCAGCACCGGCCACGTCCACGACCCGGCCTCTCTCTCTCTCGCACCCAGCACGGTGCCCCCCACGACCGACACGATCAAAATCGCCAGCACGACGATCTCCAGCATGGTCCCTCCCCGGCCCGGAATCCCGGCTTCCCGCCCCTTCTTTCCGCGGGCTCCCGGTCCCTTCACCGTTTGAGATGCGGCGCCTCGCATGAACGGTGCGGCGGCCCGGACCGCGGGACCGCCCAGGTGGCCGGGGATGCGGCGTCCGGAGCGCGCCCCGCCGGGCGCACCAAGAAAAAGGCGGCCGTGATCGGCACGGCCGCCTTTCCATTGACGGGGACCTTCTCGAGCGACGGCTACGCGATCGCGTCGATAATGGCGTTCAAGGTCGGGCTGGGACGCATCGCCTTCGACGTCTTGACCGGATCCGGATCGTAATAGCCGCCGATGTCCATCGGCTTCCTCTGGGCGCCGATCATCTCGTCGTAGACCTTCTGCTCGGTCTCCTCCAGTTTCTTCGCCACCGGGGCGAAGCGCGCCTGGAGCTGCTTGTCCTTGGTCTGCGCGGCCAGCGCCTGCGCCCAGTACAACGCGATGTAGGCGTGGCTCCCCCTGTTGTCGATCAGGCCGACCTTGCGGGCGGGCGACTTCCTGTTGTCGAGCAGCTTGCCGATCGCCTGGTCGAGCGTCTCCGAGAGAACGAGGGCCTTCGGGTTGTTGAACGCGTTCCCCAGGTGCTCGAGGGATGCCGCGAGCGCCGAGAACTCGCCGAGGGAGTCCCACCTCAGGTACCCTTCCTTCAGGAACTGCTGGACGTGCTTGGGGGCCGAGCCGCCGGCCCCGGTCTCGAACAGGCCGCCGCCGCCGAGAAGGGGCACGATCGACAGCATCTTCGCGCTCGTGCTCAGCTCGATGATCGGGAACAGGTCCGTGAGGTAGTCGCGGAGGACGTTCCCGGTGATCGAGATCGTGTCCTTCCCCGCCCGGAACCGCTCCAGCGAGAACTTGACCGCGTCCTGCGGAGCCATGATGTGGAACTCCAGCCCCTTTGTGTCGTGGTCCTTCAGGTATTTGTTGACCTTCTCGATGATCTGCGCGTCGTGCGCCCGGTTCCTGTCCAGCCAGAACACGGCCGGCCATCCTGTCGCCCTCGCCCGCCCGACGGCAACCTTCACCCAGTCCTTTATAGCGGCATCCTTCGCCTGGCACATCCGGAAGATGTCCCCTTGCTCCACCTTCTGCTCCAGCAGGATCGTCCCGGAAGCATCTACGGCG
>JBLNEU010000294.1:0-4985 GCA_050263015.1 Deltaproteobacteria bacterium
CGGGAGTACGTGACCAAGGCGGTCGAGATCTCCCCGGAGCGGCCCGTCCTGATCGACCGGTTCCTCGAGGACGCCATCGAGGCGGAGGCCGACGCCATCGCCGACGGGACCGATGCCTTCGTCCCCGCGGTGATGGAGCACATCGAACTTGCGGGGGTCCACTCGGGCGATTCGGCGTGCGTGATCCCGCCCGTGAGCATTCCCCGGAAGCACGTGGACACGATCGCGGAGTACACCCGCAAGATCGCCGTGGAGTTCGGGGTCGTGGGCCTGATGAACATCCAGTACGCCATCGCGAAGGACATCGTCTACATCCTCGAGGCCAACCCCCGCGCAAGCCGCACCGTTCCCCTGGTGAGCAAGGTCTGCAACATCCCGATGGCGCGGCTCGCCACCCAGGTGATGCTGGGGAAAAAGCTGTCCGACCTCTCGCTCGTCCGCCGGCCGATCCCCCACTTCGGCGTCAAGGAGGCGGTCTTCCCGTTCAACATGTTCCCCGAGGTGGACCCGCTTCTGGGTCCCGAGATGCGCTCGACGGGCGAGGTCCTGGGGATGGCGGAGAATTACGGGGAGGCGTTCTTCAAGGCGCAGGACGCGGCGGCCCAGTCCCTGCCGCTCGCCGGGACGGTCCTCGTCACGGTCGCCGAGCACGACCGGGCGGGGGCCCTCGAGGCGGCACGGCGCTTCGCCGGCCTGGGGTTCGCCATCGTGGCGACGGGTGGGACGCAGGCGCACTTCGCGGCGAACGGCGTCGCGGCGTCCCCGATCCTCAAGATGCACGAGGGGCGCCCCAACATCGGGGACGCGATCCGGAACGGGGAGATCCAGCTTGTCGTCAACACCCCGATCGGGCGGGCCGGCCTTCACGACGATTCCTACATCCGGAAGGCGGCCATCAAGCACAAGGTCCCCTACATCACCACGACCGCCGCGGCGATCGCGGCGGCCAAGGGGATCGCGGCGGTGCGCCGGGGCCGCAGCGAGGTGAAAAGTCTCCAGCAGTACCACGCGGCGATCGGCGACTGATTCGCGCGCGGGGGACGCGGCCTCCGGCCGCGCGGGAGGTCACATCAGGGCGTTGAACAGGTAACCCACGACGAGGATGCCGGCGCCGACGACTCCGGCGAAGACGGCGATGAGGCGGACCTCGAGCACCTTGCGGAGAATGATCATCTCGGGCAGCGAGAGCCCGATGACGGCCATCATGAAGGCGAGAACGGTCCCGAGCGCGGCGCCCTTCGCGAGCAGCGCCTGGACGACGGGAATGATCCCCGCGGCGTTGGAGTACATCGGGATGCCGATCGCAACCGCCGCCGGGACGGACCACCACGCGCCCGCGCCCATGATCCCGGCGAGGAAGTTCTCCGGCACGTAGCCGTGGATGGCGGCCCCCACGGCGATTCCCGCGAGGACATACGGCCACACCTTCCCGACGATGTCCCGGACCGAGTCGAGGCCGAACCGGACCCGTTCGCGGAGGGTGAGGCGATCCGCTCCGGCGGGCTCTTCGCCCCCGCCCGCGCCTTCGAACACCCACGGCGCGACGTGCCTTTCCATCCCGAGCCGGCCGATGACCAGCCCTGAGGCCATCGCGACGGCCAGCCCCGTGCCGAGGTAGATCGCCGCGATCCGCCAGCCGAAGAGCCCGTAGAGCAGGACGAGGGCGACCTCGTTGACCATCGGGGCCGAGACGAGGAAGGAGAACGTCACGCCGAGGGGAACCCCCGACGCGACGAACCCGATGAAAAGCGGAACCGCGGAACAGGAGCAGAACGGGGTGACGACGCCCAGCAGCGCGGCGAGCGCGCTGCCCACCGACTCCCGCTTTCCGGCGAGGATCCGCCTCGCGCGGTCCGGCGTGAAGTACGACCGGACGATCCCGACGCCGAAGACGACCAGCACGAGCAGCATCAGCACCTTGGGCCCGTCGTAGACGAAGAACTCCACCGCGGACGCCAGGCGGGTTCCCGGCGATAGCGCCAGGAGGGAAAAGGTCAGCCACTTCGCGAAAGGGGAGAGTCCCCGGTAGAGAAGCCACCAGAGGGCCAACGCAAGAAGGCCGGCGCCGAGAAGCCGCGCCGGCTCCCGGATACCCGCCGGGGCCGCCGCGGCCGCTTCCCCTGCGATCGCGGGCTCTTTTGCGATGCCGTCGCTCATTTCCGGGATTCGATCAGGGCGCGGACTTCCGCGACCGTCGGCACCCGGCCGGAGATCCTGACCTCGCCGTCGATCGCCATCGCGGGGGTTTTCAGGACCTTGAACGCCATGATCTCCCGGATGTCCTCCACCTTGCGGAGAGACGCCTCGACGCCGGCCTGCGCGACCGCCTCGCGGACGGTGTCGTACAGCCGGCGGCACTTGTCGCAGCCCGTTCCCAGGATGACGATATTCATCGACTCCTCCCCCCGGCCGACTTCGCGACCGTCGCCTCTTCGCCCGTCGGGCAGCCGCAGGCCGCCTTTCGCCGGGCCGGGAGCGTCATCCCGCGGCCGCAGATGCCTTCGGGCCCGATCTCCCGGGCGACCGCCTCACGCGACCTGTCGCGGGCAACGACCGGGTCGTCGTTCAGCCACCCTTTGAGGCAACCCAGGATCTTCCGGGCGAAGACGGCGCCGCCGGAACCGTCCAGGGAGTAATGGACCCATTTCCCCGAACGGCGCTCCTTGACCAGCCCGCCCATCTTGAGGAGGAACAGGTGCTTGGAGACGGTCGACTGGGAGAGTTCCAGGACGGCGATGATCTGGCAGACGCAGAGCTCGCCGCCTTCCAGCATCTTGAGGATCCGCAGCCGGGTCGGGTCGGCCGCGGATTTCATCACGCGCTCGTAGTCGCGAAGGAACATGGCGCCTCCTACATATTGACAGATGACGATATGAGAGAATAACATGCGTTGGTGGCCGGTTTCAAGGATCCGATACGGGATCCGATATGGGTCCCGGGGAGAAGCGGCATGGGATCGGCAAAGAAGGGAAAGGGCGGCGTCGCGATCCGCGCGGCGATGCTCTTGCTGCTGGTCCTCGTCGCGCCCGCCGGGCCCACGGGTCCGTACGCCGCCGCCGGGGCCCCGCCGCCAGGCGACGACGCGCTCGTCTCCCTCGCGCGGGACACGGGACGGATCCTCATCGCCGATTTCGGACTCGGGATGTGCATGCAGTGCAGGAACCAGGCGGCGATCCTCGAAAAGGTCAAAGATGCCTACGGCGACAGGGTCGTCGTCCGGATGGTCCCGGTCAACAAGGAGCAGGGGCTCGTCGCGCTGTACGGGGTGGAAACGATTCCCCACCTCGTCTTCCTCGATCCGGCCGGCGAGGTGCGATTCCGTCGGACGGGCGTCATGAGCTTCGACGACATCGCCGCACAGCTTCGGCGGATGGGAGTCCCGCGGTGAGCGCGCGGTCCCTCCTGACCGGGGCGCTGCTGCTGTTCGTCGCGGCGGGCGTCGCCGTCCTGGCGGTCAGGGAACTCCGGGGGAGCGCGGCGACGCCCGCCGCGAAAGGGGCCTCCGTCGCGGCCATCGACGGCGCGCCCGGGCGCGGGGTGATCGTCTACTATTTCTCCGGCAAGGTCCGTTGCTCCTCCTGCCGGAAGATCGAGGCGCTGTCCCGCAAGGCGGTCGAGGACGGATTCGCCCCGGAGATGGCCGACGGCCGGGTCCGCTTCGTCGCCGTGAACGTCGATGAGGCCGGGAACCGGCATTTCGTCGAGGAGTACCGGCTCGACAGTTCCGCCCTGGTCGTCGTCGAGACCCGGGACGGGAAGCCGGCTGCCTGGCGGAACCTCCGGGAGGTCTGGACCCTCCTGGACGACGAACGCCGTTTCCTCGACTACGTCCGCGGGAGCGTCGCGTCCGGACTCCCGGGCGCATGACGGACGGCGGACTCTCCGGAGCGGCCCTGGCGGCCTGGCTCGGGATACTGACATCCATCAGCCCCTGCCCGCTGGCCACGAACATCGCGGCCGTGTCGTTCATCGGAAGCGACGCGACCCCGCGCCGGGCGGCCCTTTGCGGCCTGGCGTACACCGTCGGCCGCATGGCCGCATACCTGGCGCTCGGCGTCGTCCTCGTCGCCGGCCTTCTCTCCTCGGTGTGGCTGTCGCAATTTCTCCAGCGCCACATGAACCGGATCCTGGGCCCCGTCCTCATCCTGACCGGGATGGTCCTCCTGGACCTGCTGAAAGCGGGAAGCGCCGGGTCGGAGGTGGGCGGCGGCCTGCGCCGCCGCGCCGCGAAGGGCGGCGCCGCGGCCGCCTGCCTTCTCGGCTTCGCCTTCGCCCTGTCGTTCTGCCCGGTCTCCGCGGCGCTCTTCTTCGGGAGCCTGATCCCGCTTGCGCTCAAGTTCGGATCCCCGGTGGCTTTCCCGCTCCTCTACGGCGCCGGCACCGGGATCCCGGTGCTCCTGTTCGCCGGCCTGATCGCCTTCGCCTCGCAGTCGGTGGGGACGGCGTATGCACGGCTGGTGCGGGCGGAACGGTGGGGCCGCCGCGTCACCGGGGTCATCTTCATCGCCGTCGGGATCTACTACGTTCTCGTCCACATCTTCGAGGTGGGGTGACGATGGAACCCGGGACGATCGCGGCGGAGCGGGACGGCAGGACCCTCGGGGCGTTCGAGCGCTACCTGACCCTCTGGGTGGCGCTCTGCATGGGCGCCGGCATCCTGATCGGGAAGCTCTTCCCCGGCGCCGTCGGCGCGGTCCGCTCGCTCGAGTTCGGGCAGGGGAGCCAGATCAACATCCCGATCGCCGTCCTCATCTGGCTGATGATCTACCCGATGATGCTCAAGGTCGATTTCTCCTCGATTCTCGGCGTGGGGAAGCGGCCGAAGGGGCTATTCGTCACTCTTTTCGTGAATTGGCTGGTCAAGCCGTTCTCGATGGCGTTTCTCGGCTGGCTCTTCTTCAAGCATCTCTTCCTCCCGTGGATCGGCCCCGAGATGGCCGACCAGTACGTCGCCGGGGTCATCATTCTCGCGGCGGCCCCGTGCA
>JBLNEU010000295.1:0-3421 GCA_050263015.1 Deltaproteobacteria bacterium
CGCCGAAATTCAGCGTATTCCCGGCCTGCGCGCAACCGCGCCGGCGTCCTTTTTGCGTCTTGCGGAATTTCACCCTCTTCGGAGCCAGCATCTTCCGGTCACTCCCCTATTCGGTTTTCGCGGCCTGGGCCGCCGACGGCAGGATTTCTCCCCGGTAGATCCAAACCTTCACTCCGATCGTGCCGTACGTGGTGCGAGCCTGCGCGAATCCGTAATCGATATCCGCCCGAAGCGTGTGCAGGGGAACGCGGCCCTCGCGGTACCACTCCGTGCGGGCCATTTCCGCCCCTCCGAGCCGTCCGGCGACCTGGATCTTGATCCCCTTCGCCCCGAGCTTCATCGAGGACAGGACGGTCTTCTTCATCGCGCGGCGGAACGCGACGCGCCTCTCGAGCTGCATGGCGACGTTCTCCGCCGTGAGCTGGGCGTCCGTCTCCGGACGGCGGATCTCCTGGATCGTGATCGCGATGTCCTTGGACGTGAAGCTCTTGAGATCCTTCTTCAGGTTCTCGATCTCCGCGCCCTTCTTCCCGATGACGATCCCCGGCCGCGCGGTGTGGATGATGACGTGGACGCGGTTCGACTTCCGCTCGATCTCGACCGCCGACACGCCCGCATGGATGAGACGCTGCTTCACGTACGCCCGGATCCGCAGGTCCTCCTGGAGGTTGCGGGCGTAGTCCTTCTCGGAGTACCACCGCGACCGCCAGTCCTTGATGATGCCCAGGCGCAACCCGTACGGATGTACCTTCTGTCCCAAACGGAGCCTCCTCTGGTCTTTGTCCGGTTGAACGCCCGCCCGCGGTCCGGCCCGGACCCGCCGGCGCGGCTTTTCCCTCTAAGCCTCGTCGACCACGATCGTGATGTGGCTCGTCCGGCGGCGGTACTTGTGCGCCCTGCCCATCGGAGCGGGGCGGAACCGCTTGAGCGAGGCGCCGGGATCGACGAACGCCTTCTTGACGAACAGCGTGTCGGTGTCGATCACCCCCGTCTGGGACGCGTTCGACACCGCCGAGTCGAGGACCTTCCCCACCGTCTTCGCCGACGCCTTGTTGGCGAGCTTGAGGATCGTCCGCGCGTCCGAGATCTTCTTCCCCCGGATGAGGTCGACGACCAGCCGCGCCTTCCGCGGGGACACCCGCGCGAATTTCAGCATCGCCTTCGCTTCCATCGGATCGCTCTCCTCCCCGCGCCTACTTCTTGACCTTCGCCTTGCGGTCGCCGGAGTGGCCGTGGAACGTCCGCGTCGGCGAAAACTCCCCGAGCTTGTGCCCGACCATGTTCTCCGTCACGAACACGGGCATGAACTTCCGGCCGTTGTGGACGGCGAAGGTGTAGCCGACCATGTCCGGCGTGATGGTCGAGCGCCGGGACCAGGTCTTGATGACCTTCTTCTCCCCCGCCTCGACGGCGCGCCGGACCTTGCGCGCCAGCCCTTCCTCGACGTAGGGTCCCTTCTTTACGGATCGCGCCACGAGCGTTACCCCTCTCCGTTATTTCCGCCGCTTGACGATATAGGCGTCGGTCGCCTTGTTCCTGCGCGTCTTGTGCCCCTTGGTCGGCTTGCCCCACGGGGTGCACGGGTGCCGTCCCCCGGAGGACTTCCCCTCTCCGCCCCCGAGCGGGTGGTCGATCGGGTTCATCGCCACGCCGCGGACCGACGGGCGGCGGCCGAGCCACCGGCTCCGGCCGGCCTTCCCGAGCGAAACCTTCTCGTGGTCCATGTTTCCGACCTGTCCGACGGTCGCCATGCAGTCGACGGAGACGAGGCGGACCTCGCCCGACCCGAGGCGCAGGTGCGCGTACTGTCCCTCCTTCGCCAGGATCTGGACGACGGCGCCGGCCGAGCGCGCCAGCTGGCCCCCCTTGCCGACCTTGAGCTCCACGTTGTGGACGAGCGTGCCGACCGGGATGTTCCGGATCGGGAGGGCGTTGCCCGGCTTGATGTCGACTTCGCTCCCCGAGGCGACCGTGTCGCCCACGGAAAGGCCGTTCGGGCACAGGATGTACCGCTTCTCGCCGTCCGCGTAATGCAGAAGGGCGATCCGCGCGGACCGGTTCGGATCGTATTCGATGGCCGCCACCCGGGCGGGGACGTCCTTCTTGTTCCGGCGGAAATCGACGATCCGGTATTTCTGCTTGTGGCCGCCGCCCCTCAGCCAGGACGTGATCCGCCCCTGGTTGTTGCGCCCGGCCCGGTTCGCCTTCTTCTCGACCAGGCCGCGTTCCGGCTCCTTCTTCGTGAGGTCCTCGTTCGTCAGGACCGTCATCGTGCGGACTCCGGGCGACGTCGGCTTGAACTTGCGGATTCCCATGGTGCGGCTCCTTCCCCTGCGGCCCTCAGACGCCTTCGAAGAATTCGATCTTGTCGCCGGCTTTCAGGACCACGATGGCCTTCTTCCATCCCGGGCGCCGGCCGACCGTGCGGCCGCGCCGCTTCGTCTTGCCGGAGACGTTCATCGTCTTGACGTCGACGACCTTCACCTTGAACAGCTTCTCCACCGCGTCCTGGATCTGGTTCTTGTTCGCGCGGCTGTCGACGGCGAACGACACGGCGTTCGCGGAATCCTTGAGCAGCGTCGCCTTCTCGGTGATCAGGGGGCGCTTCAGGACGTCGGTGATGTTCATTTGCCCAGCACCTCGCTGATCCGCTCGCACGCCGGCTTCGTGATGACGAGCTGGTCGTAGGAGAGGATGTCGTAGACGTTCAGGGCCGAGACGGGGATCACCTTGAAGGCCCCGAGGTTCCGGATCCCGAGGGCGAGATTCTCCTGCGGCCCGTCGCAGACGATCAGGGCGTCCGAAAGCTCCAGCGCGCGGGCGACCTTGAGGAACTCCCTGGTCCGGGGCACCGGCAGGCTCAGGTCGTCGACCAGGAGGAGCTTGTTCTCCCGGACCTTGTCGCTCAGGGCGCACCGGAGCGCCGCCTGGTTGGCCTTCCGGTTGACCTTCATCGCGTAGCCGCGCGGGTGCGGGCCGAACACCGTGCCTCCGCCCCTCAGCAGGGGCGACCGGCTGCTCCCCATGCGGGCCCGGCCGGTGCCCTTCTGCCTGAACGGCTTCTTCCCCCCGCCGGACACCTCGGTCCGCGTCTTCGTGGACGCCGTTCCGGCGCGCCGTGCCGCCAGCTGCGCGACCACCACGTGGTGGAGCAGGTGGGGCTTCGCCTCCGCGCCGAATACGGTTTCCGTCAGCTCGACGGTCCCCTTGACCTGACGCTCCCTGTTCAACAGCTCCACGGTCGGCATCGCGCGCTCCTTGACGTCCCTAGTTGCCCTTCTTGACCGCCGGGCGGACGAACACCAGGCTGTTCCTGGCCCCCGGCACCGCCCCGCGCACCAGCAGGATGTTCCTGTCGGGCTGGACCCCGACGACCTTGAGGTTGAGGACCGTCACCCGCTCGTCGCCGTACTGGCCGCCC
>JBLNEU010000296.1:0-2971 GCA_050263015.1 Deltaproteobacteria bacterium
TCCGACCGCACCACTTCCTTCTTCGCGCATCCCGCCGCGACCAGCGCCATGACGAACAGAATCGAAAGAGCCCACCTGCATCCCCCCGAAAAGCTCATCACGCTCTCCTCCCCTTCGATATGGAATCGGCCAACGGATCCGAGGACGGGACGGCAACGGCAGCTATCGACGGGGAGACCACGAAGGCGAGCCCGCTCCGGCCATGCCGGAAAGCAGCTGTCTTTCCCATCGGCCATCCGCGGAAATAATTTTCAAGTCAGAATATCCCTTTTTCTGAAACGTGTAAACCAGGTACCGCCCGTCCGGCGAATAACACGGATCGACGCAGTCGCCGCCGCCGGACGCGATGAGCTTCTGGTCCGACCCGTCCGGCCTGACAGAGTAGAGCGCGTAGCTCCCGCCCGACAGGGAGGTGAACGCGATCCGGTCGCCGGCAGGAGACCAGGCGGGCGAGGTGGAGTATCCCCCGGCGTACGAGACGCGTCGCTCCGCCGCCGCGCCGATCTGCTTCACGTAGACCTGGGGGGAACCGCCCCGGTCGGAGACGAAGGCCATCGACCTTCCGTCGGGCGACACGGACGGAGACACCTCGATTCCGAAGCCGTCGACGACCTTTTCGGCCCGGGAGCCGTCGAGGCGCACCCGGTAGATGTCGGAATTCCCGTCGACGCTGACGGCGACGTAGAGGGCGTTTCCGTCCGGGGAAAAGGAGCCCGGGGACTTGGAGCTGCCGAAGGCTACGACGGGGCGCTCCGCGCCCTTGTCGAGGTCCCGGTGATAGATGACGGGCACGCCGGTCCGGTACGACGTGTACGCGAGGGCGCTCCCGGCCGGGGACCATCGCGGGAAGAGGTTGAAGCTCCGGTTCTCCGTGACCTTGCGCAGGTCCTGCCCGTCGAGCCCGACGACGAAGATCTCCTTCCCCCTCCCTTTGCCGGGATGGGCCGAGAAGGCGATCTCCGTATCGAATATCCCCCGGACCCCGGTGAAGGCGTAGAGGACCTCGTTGGAGAATTTGTGGGCCATCTTCCGGTACATCCCGGCGGGCCCCGAGTACCTCCTGCCCGCCATCATGGTTCCGAGGGTGGCGTCGTACAGGCGCATCTCGAGCGTGACCTGGTTCCCCCGGGCGGTCACGTTGCCGATCACCACGGCCTCGGCGCCGGACAGCTTCCAGTCGGGAAACGACAGCGGCGTCCCGGCGAAGTGCCTCGGCGTGATCCGCTCGAGATACGCATCCGGGGGGATCACCGCGAACAGGCCGACCATCCCGAGGTCGCCTGCGATCACCGCCGGGACCGCCTTGGCCATCGAGGCGTCCCCCGACGTCAGGACGAAGTCCGGCACGGCGACGGGCATCCGCTTCCCGCCCGGGGCGTTGATGTCGATGTACAGGACCGCCTGGGACGCGGCCGGCAGAAGCCACGCGGCAAAGGCGATCGCGACGACGGCCGCGCGCTTCATCGGCCCCCTCCCGATTCGTAGAACCGGAACCCGATGTCGTAATGGTCCTCCGTCCCGCGAAGCTGCTCCGGCGGGACGGGAAGCGGGCTCGCCTTGGCGATGGCGCGCAGGACCGAATCGTCGAAGAACCGGTTCCCGGAGCTTTTCTCCATCCGCACGTTCGTCACCTTGCCGTCCTTCTCTATTGTGATCCGGATCTGGACGATCTGGTTCCCGGCGTCGGTGCGCCCGACGGCGGGGACGATCCAGTTTTCGCGGATCCTCTCGTCGAGCTCCCGGAAGTACGCGAGCTGTTCGGGGGGAACGCGGCTCGTCCCGGGCGCGCCCCCGACGACGCCTCCCGGCGACGGGACGGTCTTCCCGGGCGGCGCAGGACGCAGGGCGGACAGGTCGACGCGGTGGGCGACCCGCTCCCTCATCCTGCCGACCGCCGCGCGCGCCTCCTTTTCCCTGCGGAGCGTCCCGAGCGCCTCCCGCACGTTCGCCTCGGACGCCTTCTCCTCGCGCATCTTCCGGATCCGATCCGAGAGACCGGTCGACTGCGGCGCCGCCGCCTTGGGCGCCGGAGGCGCTTCCTTTTTCGCGGGCAGCGAAGGGACCTTCCTCGCCGGCGGCCGAACCGGAGCCGTCCGGCGGGACTGCCCCTTCGCGGGGGCCGGCGCGCGGGCTTCCCGGGCCGCCGGGGCCGGCGCGGGCGGGATCCCCCCCACCAGGTTCACGACCGCCACCGGAATGAATCGCGGGGGAGGCTTCGACAGCCCGGTCCACAGGACGAAGGCGAGAAAGAGGAGGGCGTGAAAGCCGACCGACAGCGCCAGCATGGTCCTGAAGATCTGGTCCCTCGGATCAAGCCCTGGGGCCAAGGGAAACATCCGCCGGCCGGCCGTCAGCGCTCGAGCGGTTCCGTGACCATCCCGAGCTTTTCGATTCCCGCGCTCCGCGCCTCGGCGATGACCTTCACGACGAACCCGTAGGGCACCGTCCTGTCGGCGCGGAAGAAGACCTGGCGGTCGGCCCGCTGGGAGACGATGGCCTTGAGGGTTCTGCTCATCCTGTTGAACTCGACCGGCTGCCTCCCGATGAAGATCCGGCTGTTGGCGTCCACCGTGATGACGAGGCGCTCCTCGTCGGCGCGCATCGCCTTGGCGTTCGCCTGCGGCAGGTTCACGTCCACGCCCTGGGTCAGCATCGGCGCGGTCACCATGAAGATGATGAGAAGGACGAGCATCACGTCCACGAGGGGCGTGACGTTGATCTCCGCCATCATCCGGCGGTCGCCCCCGTTTCCGGTGGACATCGCCATCGCCCTACACCTTGTCCGTGTTCCGCTCGAGGAAGTTGACGAACTCGACGGAGAAGCTGTCGATCCTCGTGGCGATCGCGCGGACCCGGTTGAGGAAGAAGTTGTACGCGATGACGGACGGGATCGCGGCGGCGAGGCCGGCGGCCGTGGCGATGAGGGCCTCCGCGATGCCCGGCGCCACCGTCGCCAGCGTCGCGCTCCCCG
>JBLNEU010000297.1:0-2944 GCA_050263015.1 Deltaproteobacteria bacterium
CATCCAGAACGTCACCGTCGGGCCGTCGCTGGGGGCTGACTCCATCGCCAAGGGGGTCCGCGCGGCCGTGATCGGCGCGGCGCTCGTCGTCCTGTTCATGGCCGTCTACTACCGGTTCGCCGGGCTCGTCGCGGACTTCGCGCTGATCTTCAACATCCTCTACCTCCTCTCGGGGATGGCGCTGTTCGAGGCGACCCTGACCCTGCCGGGCATCGCCGGCGTCATCCTGGCGATCGGGATGGCCGTCGACTCCAACGTCCTCATCTTCGAGAGGATCCGCGAGGAGCTGCGGTCGAAGAAGACCGTGCGCGCCTCGATCGACGCGGGGTACGACAAGGCGTTCTGGACCGTCGTCGACTCCCACGTGACGACGCTCATCACGGCGCTCATCCTGTTCCAGTTCGGGACCGGTCCGATCAAGGGGTTCGCCGTCACCCTGTCCATGGGCGTGGCGATCAACCTGTTCACGGCCCTCGTGTGCACGAAGGTGGTGTTCGATTACATCAACGCGAAGCGGCTGATGCAGGCCTTGAGCATCTGACGCGAAGGGGAGGCCTGGAACCGGCCATGATCGAGTTCATCAAGAAGACCAACATCGACTTCATGCGGGTCAGGAATTTCGCGTTCGCCGCGTCGGCGGTCCTGCTGACCTTCGGGATACTGGGCACGGTCCAGATCTTCCGGGGCCGCGCCAACCTCGGGATCGACCTTGCCGGGGGGACGTCCATCCAGGTCAAGTTCCAGAAGTCCTACTCCATCGACAAGGTCCGGTCGGTCCTGGCGGGGGCCGGCCACGCCGAGGCGAACCTCCAGGGGGTCCCCGCGGAGAACATCCTCATCATCAAGGTCGCGGGAAAGGGGCAGGAGGAGAAGATGGTGGCCGGCCAGGTCGTCGACCTCCTCCGGCGGAGTTTCCCGGACAACCCGATGACGGTCGAGAGCGTCGCGGAGATCGGGCCCGCGATCGGCCGGAAGCTGCGGACGGACGCCATCTTCGCGCTCTCCGTCTCGGCCCTCGCGATCATCGTCTACCTCGCCTGGCGGTTCGAGTTCAAGTTCGGGGTGGCGGCGACCCTCGCGACGTTCCACGACGTCTTCGCCATCGTGGGGATCTTCTACATGCTCAACCGGGAGATGGACCTCCTGTTCATCACCGCCCTGTTGACGATCGCCGGGTACTCGCTGACCGACACGGTCGTGATCTTCGACCGGATCCGCGAGAACGTGCGTCTCAGGAAGAAGCCGACGTTCTCCGCGACCATCAACCTGAGCGTGAACGAGGTGCTCAGCCGCTCGCTCATCACCTCCCTCACGGTGCTCTTCACCTGCCTCTCCCTGCTGTTTTTCGGGGGAGCCGTTCTCAAGGATTTCGCCCTGGCCCTGACCATCGGCGTGCTCGTCGGGGCCTATTCCTCCGTCTTCGTCGCCGCTCCGTTCGTCGCCATCTGGCGGGGGGAGAAGATGGCCGAGGTGAAGAGATCGTCAGGGTGACCGGCCGGCCCGACCGGGAATGGTCGCTCCGCGCCCCTGACCCATCCGCCGTGCGGGCCGTCCGCGACGGCACGGACCTTTCCCCGACCGCCGCGGCGATTCTCGTGAACCGGGGGATCGCCGATCCCGCGGACGTCGCGCGGTTTCTCCACGGAACGCTTCGCGACGTGACCGCTCCGGTCCTCATGAAGGACCTCGAGAAGGCGGCGGAGCGCCTCGTCGCGGCGGGTGTTCGCCGCGAGCCGGTGCTGATCTACGCCGACTACGACGTCGACGGCGCCACGGGGGCCGCCTGCCTGTTCCTCTTCCTCAAGGAGGTCTTCCCGGGCCTTCCGGTCGGCATCCACCAGAACAACCGCGTTGCGGAAGGGTACGGCCTCAAGGCCGCGCGCCTCGCGGAAGCGGCCGCGTCCGGGACGAAGGTCGTCGTCACGGTCGACTGCGGGATCTCCGACGTCGAGACGATCGCGTTCGCCGCGGGGAAGGGGCTGGACGTGATCGTGACCGACCATCACGAGCCGGGGGCGGCGCTTCCGCCCGCTTTCGCCGTCGTCGACCCCAGGCGGCGCGACTGCGGGCACCCGGAAAAGACCCTGGCCGGCGTGGGCGTGGCGTTCCTGCTCGCATGCGCGGTGCGCCGGCGGCTCCGCGACGCGGACGTCTTCCGGGGGGACGATTCGCTTCCCGACATGCGGCGCTACCTCGACCTCGTGGCCCTCGGAACGGTGGCCGACATGGTGCCGCTGCGGGGGGACAACCGCCTCTTCGTGAAGGCGGGCCTCGAGGTGATGCGCACCCGTCCGCGGCCCGGCATCCGGGCGCTGGCGTCGGCGTCGGGCATCGCGACGGAGACGATCGACGAGGCGGACCTGGCGTTCCGGATCGGGCCCCGCCTGAACGCCGCCGGGCGGCTGGGGGACTCGCGGCGCAGCGCGGACATCCTCGCCACGGGCGACTCGGGGGAAGCGTTCCGGATCGCGGCCGAGCTCAACGTGGAGAACGCCCGCCGCCAGAGGGAGGAGGAGCGGATCTCGCGGGAGGCCGAGGCGGCGCTTGGCGCGGAAGGCCCCATGCCTTCGACCGGGGCGATCGTTCTCGGCGACTCCGGCTGGCACCCGGGGGTTCTCGGGATCGTCGCGTCCCGGCTCGCCCAGAAATTCCACCGTCCGGCCGTGCTTCTCCGCGTGGACCCGGACGAAGCCCGGGGGTCGTGCCGTTCGGTGGACGGCTTCCCGCTGGTCGACGCCCTGGCGAAGCTCTCCCCGCTGCTCTCGCGGTTTGGAGGGCATCACCAGGCCGCCGGAGTCGCCCTGCCTCCCGGCAACCTCTCCGCGTTCCGGGACGGGTTCGGCCGTCTCGCGGCGGAATACGCCTCGCGGCGCCGGGTCCGGCCGTGCCTCGAAATCGACGCCACGGTCGATCTCGGGGAGGTCTCACAGGGGTTGATGGAGGA